>JBKDZQ010000604.1:0-3702 GCA_047971325.1 Parahaliea sp. | reverse complement strand
TGAGGTCCTGGTCGCCAAAGCCGGTGCTGGTAATGAAGGAAATCAGGTGGAAGGCGGCGAAACTCAGTGCCTCCAAAAAGCTGGCGTAGCGGTCGTTCCCCCACAGGTACAGGGCCAGCAGCAAGGACAGCAGGGCCACCGTCAGCACAAACACCCGGGTTTCCTCATCCCGCCAGTAGCGGTCGAGCTGCCGGGTGTGCGCAACGCGGTAATGCAGACTGAAACTGATCGCCCCCAGCAGCATGAACACGTTGGCGATGTTCAGGATGAGATGGCTGTCAAAATGGCCAAGGCTGGCATCGTGAGTGGAGAAGCCGCCGGTGGACACGGTGGCCAGACTGTGGGCGACGGCATCGAAGACACTCATGCCGGCGAGGAAAAAGGCCAGCGCGCAGGCCAGGGTGATCACGATGTAGATCAGCCACAGGTTGTGGGTGGCATGGGTCACCCGGGGGGAAATCTTGTCATCCTTGACCGGCCCCGAGGTCTCCGCCTTCAGCAGGCGCATGCCGCCGACATTGAGCATGGGCAGCACCGCCACCACGAAGATCACCACCCCCAGGCCGCCCATCCACTGCAGGAACTGGCGGTACATCAGAAAACTGGCGGGCATCTGGTCGAGCCCGGTCAGCACCGTGGCGCCAGTGGTGGTCAGGCCGCTGACCGATTCAAACACCGCATCGGTAAAGCTGACACCGGTAACGGCGTATATTGGCAGCGCCCCCAGCAATCCGGTCAGCACCCAGGTGAGCACGGCGAACACCAGCGCGTCGCGGTAGGAAATGCGTGGCATATCGGTGCGCAGCAGCATGTGGAATGGCGCGGCCACCAGTGCAATCAGGCCGCCGGGAACCAGAAAGGCTTCGGCGATGATGTCGTCGTGGACGATCAGCGATATCGCCCCGAACACGAACTGCACCACCCCCATCCACAGCGCGGGCATGGCGAGCAATCTGAGTGTATTGGGAGCATTCACCATGCGGACGGGTCGTTGCACTCGTTCCGGCCGCCGCACGACCGGGTGGATTCGGAAGTGGGCGCAGTATACTTGCTTGCAGGCTGTGCCAAAATGGCGCAGGCCAGATAACCGGAGAAGGTCCATGAACTCACTGCAGCAATTCACCCTGGGATTCCTGGAGCTTGTGGCGGTGCTTACCGTCCTCGCCTTCACGGTTTTACTGCTGGCGCTGCTGTGGATGTACCTGGTGGATATCACCCAGACCCAGCATGCGGTACGGCGCAACTACCCCATCATCGGCCGTTTTCGCTACCTCTTCGAGCACCTGGGTGAGTTTTTCCGCCAGTATTTCTTCGCCCTGGACCGGGAGGAACTACCCTTCAACCGGGCCCAGCGCACCTGGGTGTACCGCGCTGCCAAAAACATCGACGCCACCGTGGCCTTCGGTTCCACCCAGCCGCTCAACACACCCGGGGACATCCTCTTCCTCAACAGCCTGATTCCACCTCTGGAAGAGGATATCCGGCCCCACGGGGGTGTCAGCTTTGGTGAGGGCTATGCGTCCAGGCCCTACACCACCGGCGCCTTTTTCAATATTTCGGCGATGAGCTTTGGCGCTCTCTCCGCCCCCGCGGTACGGGCCCTGTCGCTGGGGGCGGCCAGGGCCGGCATCTGGCTCAACACCGGCGAAGGCGGCCTGGCGCCCTACCACCTGGAGGGAGGCTGCGACATCGTCTTCCAGATTGGCACCGCCAAGTACGGTGTGCGCGACGAGCACGGCCATCTCAGCGACGAGCGCCTGCAGGCCATCGCGGCCTACGAGCAGGTGCGCATGTTCGAAATCAAGCTGTCCCAGGGCGCCAAGCCGGGCAAGGGCGGCATCCTGCCGGGCATCAAGGTGACCGAGGTCATCGCCTCCACCCGCGGCATTGTGGTGGGGCAGGATTCCATCAGCCCCAACCGCCACCGCGAAGTGGACAGCATCGACGACCTGCTGCAGATGGTCCACCACGTGCGCCAGGTCACCGGCAAACCCACCGGCATCAAGGCCGCCATCGGCCAGACCGCCTGGCTGGATGAATTCTGCCAGCGCATCCACGAACTGGGGCTGGACTATGCGCCGGACTTCTTCACCGTGGACAGCGCCGACGGCGGCACCGGCGCGGCACCGCAGAGCCTGATCGACCTGATGGGCCTGCCGGTACGCAGCAGCCTGCCCATCGTGGTGGACAAGCTGGTGGAATACGGCTTGCGCGGGCGCATCCGGGTGATCTGCTCGGGCAAGATGATCAACCCGGCGGGGGTCGCCGCGGCCCTGTGCCTGGGGGCGGATGCCGTCAATTCCGCCCGCGGCTTCATGTTCGCACTGGGTTGCATCCAGGCCCTGCAATGCAATCGCAACACCTGTCCCACCGGGGTAACCACCCATGACCCCGAATTGCAAAAGGGCCTCGACCCGGGCGACAAATCCACGCGCGTCGCCCACTACGCCCGCAATCTGATGCACGAAGTGGAGATCATCGCGCATTCCTGCGGCGTGACCGAGCCGCGCCTGCTGAACCGGAGCCACGCCCAGATCATCGCTGCGAATGGCCTGCCGGAACCCCTGGCCGAGGTCTACCCGGTGCCACAAACCCGGAGTGAGTACCAGCGCACAGCGTTTGACTGAAAGCCCGGTTTGTCGTTGTTCCCCGCCGCCGGCCCGTGCTAGCTTGCCTGCGGGGATGTGGTAAAACGAGAGAGCGGTTGTGAAGGTTGCCCAGCGCATCAGCCTGACAGTGGGGCTGACCACCTTCCTGGTTGCCAGCCCGCTGCTGCTAATTCTGTATCTGCAACAGTTCAAGACCGAGGAACGCCTGCTGCTGCGGGACCTGAACTCTGCGGTCGAACACGGATCAGAGCTGCAGGCTGACATCTATTTGAGAAACTCGGCGGGACTGAGGGCACAGTTGCGCGAGTTACTCGCGGTTTCACCTGCAGTGCGCCAGGCGGCAATCTTCGACCGGGAAGGCAATAACGTGCAGGAGCTGGCGCAGGACGGTGCCGGCAATGTGCCCTCCCCGCCCTTCAGCGTGGTGCGCGACAGCGCCCAGCCGGTTGACGTCAGCCTGGTGGCGATGCCCGACCTGCCGGCGCCGCGGTCATTCTCACTACTGGCGAAACTGACCAACAGCGAGCGCATCCTGTACATGACCGCGCCGGTGTTCTCCCTGCTCGACCCGAATACTGCGGGACTGCAGCGCCACCACTTCCTCGAGCCCCAGCTAGACCCCGACGCCAACAGCAGCCGCTATGTGGCCGGTTATGTGCGCCTCACCGTCAGCCGCCGGGTGCTGCTGCAGGACGCCCTGCCCTCGCTGAGCGCGATTACCGCGCTGTCACTGCTGGTGGCCCTGGCCTGCATGCTGGCGAGCTGGCTGACCGCCAGCCGTGTGACCAGCCCGCTGTCGCAGTTGATCCGCGTGGCCGAGGGGATCGCCAGCGGTACCCAGAAAAAGACCGTGCTGGTCACCGGTTCCGGGGAAATCGGCGAGCTGGGCTCGGTGCTCAACAACATGATCGACAGCCTGAGCGAGTTCCGCACCCAGACCGGGGCCGACCAGGCCCTGCTGCGTCTGAAGGTGGACGAGCGCACCGCCCAGCTATCCAGCCGCAACCGCGAACTCAGCATCGCGGTGGCGGAAGCCACCAAGGCACGCAACCGCCTGCGCCACATGGCCTATTTCGACAGCCTGACCGACCTG
>JBKDZQ010000603.1:0-16066 GCA_047971325.1 Parahaliea sp. | reverse complement strand
CTGTCCGGACCAGTGTGCAGGAGCCACAGAATAACGGTAGATGGCGTCAACAACAATAGCAACCAGAGCATCCCGGGCGTGTTGTTGGCGGGGCTGCGGTGGAGCTGGCGTGGCGGGCTATTGGAAGCGGGCTCCGGCCTCGCGCGCTGCGGCCAGCGCAAGTTCCATCATGCCGGCGGCATGCTGCGGGCCTTTCGCTTCGGTGGGCTGGATGAGGATTTCACCGGCGAGCTCGAAGCCCAGGAAGGCGCCGATATGGCGCAGGTAGGCGCTCTGGTAGTCCGTCTTGATGCCGTCGCCCGCCTCGGGGAAGCCCTTGCGGTACTCACTGCCCCGGGACAGGATCAACTGTAGGGGCTTGCCCTTGAGCAGGCCGACATACTGGCCCCGGGCGTTGACGCCAAAGGTCAGCCCCGGCTGGCACACCAGGTCGATGTAGTGTTTCAGTGGATAGGGGATGGAGAAATTCCACATGGCACTTGAAATCAATACCTTGTCGGCGCTTTTCAGGCGCTGGATCTGCTCCAGCACGCCACTCCACTCACCGGCAGCTTCCAGCCCCTCGCCAGATTCCACCAGCCTGGCGATATGGGCCATCTTCTGGCTGGCGCCCTCGCGGCCATAGGCCGGCAGGCGGTCTTCAAACACATTGAGGCGGTCGATTATCAGGCCGGGATTGGCGCTGTCGCAGGCCTCGAGAAAAACCCGGGCGACACGGCTGGAGTGGGATTGCTCGCACCGGGGGCTGGCTTCAATATGGAGAATCTTCATGGGACTTTGGCCTTATTCAGAGTGGCTGGGAGTGAGTTGGGTGGCGTTTTCATGGCAACAACAGCGACGGTGACAACAGCCGTGGCAACTAACAACAGGAGGGAGCCGGGAAACGGCGAGCGCCTGAAGTCGTCGGTGCCGTGGGTTTTTCAATCGCTCAGCGGCCGCACATGCTTGAGCCGGCCGGCGGCGCTGGTCACGGTTCTTCGATCCTCTCCGCGCAGCAGGGCCTGCTTGATGCTGTTCTCGGTGGCCATGTGCACTTCCGCGTCCTCGATGATCTGCAGTGCGTGCCGCCGGGGCACCACCACCACGCCATCGCCATCCGCCAGCAGCAGGTCACCGGGGTTGATGGTGACGTCGTCGCGCATGCCGCGCAGGGTGATGGGCTGCTCGAAGGAGGTGAAACCCCAGTCCCGGTGGGCGCTGATAGGGCAGGCGTAGCGATAGAACACCGGTTGGGGCAGCTCGACAAAGTCCGCGTAGTCGCGAATGCCGCCGTCGACGATGAACCCGGCCGCCCCGCGGTTGACCATGCTCGCCACCATGTTATCGCCGATGATGGCCCCGCGCTCGCAGCGATCAGTGTCGATTATCAGGATGCCGCCGGGGTAAATAGTGTCGTCAAGTTCGAAGGAGGGCGGTTTGCGCTCGCCGTAGTTCTGTGAGCCCGCCGCGCAGATGGCGGGGCCGGCCATCTTGCTGCCGGTGCGCACCGGGCGGATGTCCGCTGCCAGTGACTGGCTGTCGAGGCCGGCGGCCTCCAGCACGTCGGCCACTACAGCCGACTCCAGTTGCAGCAGGCGTTCAGCGAGTTGTGCGTAATCATCCATCGGGCGTCCTCCTGTGGACACTTTTGATATATTAGTTGCATATTACAATGGAAATCTGCTAGCGTGTCCACCGTTTTGTTGATGCATGAACGCAATGGCTGGAGAGTGGCATGACGGAATTGCCCGCGACACTGAGGAATGCCCTGATCGGGCTGGGTCTGGCGGAGGCGGGTGAGGCCCTCACTGCCACCCCCCTGACCGGGGGTGTGGCCTCCGATATCTGGCATGTGTGCGCCGGAGGTCGCGACTACTGCGTCAAGCGCGCCCTGGAAAAACTGAAGGTGGAGCGCGACTGGCGGGTGCCCACTCATCGCAACGCCTATGAGGTGGCCTGGATGCAGACGGTGGGCAGGATTGCGCCGGACTGTGTGCCGCAGGTGCTGGGACATGATCCACAAGCCGGTGTGTTTGTCATGGAATACCTGCCCCCCTCCTATTATGGCAACTGGAAAAACGAACTCCGCAACGCGGTGGTGGATATGGAAGCCGTGCGGGCCCTGGCCCGGCTGCTGGCGCAGATCCACAACGTCACCGCCGGCGATATGGAACTGGCCCAGCGCTTCGACGACGGTGAGTTGTTCTTCCAGTTGCGGCTGGAGCCCTACCTGCACGGGGCCGCTGTCGGCAACCCGGATCTGCGTACTGCTCTGGAAGCCATCGCCGCGGAAACCGCGCGCACCCGGCTGGCGCTGGTGCACGGCGATGTCAGTCCCAAGAACATCATGGTGGGTCAGGGGCGCATCGTGCTGCTGGATGCGGAGTGTGCCTGCATTGGCGACCCGGCCTTCGACCTGGCTTTCTGCCTCAATCACCTGTTGTTGAACTGTCTCTGGGTGCCGGCTGCGCGGGAGGATTTCCTGGCAGCCTACGAACTCCTTGCCAGCAACTACCTCGCCGCGGTGGGCTGGGAGCCGGCGGCGGGGCTGGCGGCGCGGGCTGCGCGCCTGTTGCCGGGCCTGCTGCTGGCGCGGGTGGACGGCAAGTCGCCGGTGGAATACCTGGACGAGCCGCAGCGCGAACTGGTCCGGGCTTTCGCCCGGGAACAACTGCGGGCGCCGGCAGCCGCGCTCGACAGCCTGGGCGCTGCCTGGCGCCAGGCGCTGGCAGCCGCAGGCTGAACCGGCAGCAAATACAGTAATTTGGCATAGCACAGGAACCGGGAATATGAGTGATCTGTACATCAAACAGGTAAAAGGGCGTTCGGTATGGGACAGCCGCGGGCGTCCCACGGTAGAGGCCGAGGTCATACTGGAGAACGGCGCCGTGGGCCGCGCGATGGCGCCCGCCGGGGCCTCCACCGGTTCCGGCGAGGCGCTGGACCGTCGCGATGGCGGTACCCGCCTGGGTGGCTACGATGTCGACCAGGCGGTGGCCGGAGTCAATACCATCATCGCCCAGGCGCTGGCAGGGCGCGATGCCGGCGACCAGCAGGGAGTGGATGCCTGCCTGGTGGGCCTGGACGGCACCGGAAACCGGCAGAATCTGGGTGGCAACGCCATGATCGCCACCTCCATGGCGGTGGCCCACGCCGCAGCCGCGGGCTCCGGTGAGCCCCTGTGGCGCTACCTCGGTGGCGATGACGTCAATACCCTGCCAGTCCCGGAAATACAGATCTTCGGTGGTGGTGCCCACGCCGAGGGCGCGCTCGATCTGCAGGACTTCATGGTGGTGCCCTTCGGTGCATCGAGCTTTCGCCAGGCCATGGAGTGGACGGCGGAAATCTACCTGGCCGCCGGCAAGTTGATGGACACTCGCGGCCGGCGCTGCGGCGTCGCCGATGAGGGCGGCTATTGGCCCGCCTTCGACAGCAACGAGGAGGCCATCAGCTCGCTGGTACAGGCGGTGGAGGATGCCGGCTTTGTACCCGGGCGCGATGTCGGCCTGTCACTGGACATTGCCGCCACCCAGTTTTACCGTGAAGGCCGCTACTGCCTGAAGAAAGACCGGCGCACCCTGGATGTCGGCCAGTGGTTCGACCTGCTGGCCGGCTGGCTGAGCAACTATCCCATTTGCATGATCGAGGACCCATTCGTGGAATCAGATCTGGTGAGCCACGCCGCTCTGACCAAAGCCTATGGCGACGGGGTGCAGATTGTTGGCGATGATCTGCTGGTGACCCATGTGGACAACATCAACGCCTGCCGTGCGCAGCGCGCCTGCAACACCCTGCTGTGCAAGCCCAACCAGGTGGGTACTCTCAGTGAGGCGCTGCAGGCTCACCGGGCGGCCAGTGAGGCGGGCTGGAATACCGTGGTATCGGCGCGCTCCGGCGAAACCGAGGATGTCACCATTGTGCACCTGGCCCTGGGCTGGGGCATCCGCCAGCTCAAGGTGGGTTCCTTCGCCCGCTCCGAGCGCATGGCCAAGTGGAACGAAGCCCTGCGCATCGAGGAAATGCTCGGTGCGGCTGCGCGCTACGCCGGGAGGACACCGTTTGAACGCTGAGAAACAAAGCGGACCCGCGCGGGAGTCCAAGACCGACCAGGCTTACCGGCTGCTGGAGGAGAAGATCGTCACCATGGCGCTGGCGCCGGGGATGCTGGTATCGGAGGCGGAAGTTGCGCTGGAGCTGGGCCTGGGGCGCACTCCGGTGCGGGAGGCGCTGCAGCGGCTGGCGGTGGAGCATCTGGTGGAGATCATGCCGCGGCGGGGTATCCGGGTGGCGGAGATCAATGTGGCCAAGCAGTTGCGACTGCTGGAGGTGCGGCGCGTACTGGAAACCCTGGCTGTGGGCCTGGCTGCACGCCGCGCCAGCCCGGCGGTCCGGGCCGACTTTGCCGAACTGGCCGAGCGCATGGAAACCGCAGGCAGTGACAGCGACTATCTGGCCTTCCTGCGCCTGGACCGGGACTTCGACGCCCTGGTGCTGGACGCCGCCGGCAACGAATTCACCGCTGCCATACTGCAGCAATTGCATGGCCTGTCGCGGCGCTTCTGGCATCACTACTACCGCCGGGAGGAGGACCTGCAGCTGGTGACCCGCCTGCACAGCGCCATCGCACGGGCGGTGTCGGCGGGAGACGAGGCCGCCGCCGTCAGCGCGGCCAGCGCCCACATGGACTACATCTACAGCTTTACGCGGGCCGTGCTGGAATACTGACAAAAGGACGATTGCCATGATCAGGGTGCTGTTTCAGTACGACGCCGGGCACTGGTTGCGGGGCGAACTCAAGGCGCTGGCGGATCGCGGTCTGGAGGTGATCTGTCACCCCGAGAGCGCCGGCCCGCCGGCGCCGGCGCAGCTGGCGGAGATCGATGCCATCTGGCATGTGCTGCAGCCGGTGAGCGCCGGGATGATCGCCGCCGCGCCGCGGCTGCGGCTGATCCAGAAGATCGGCGTGGGCGTCAATACCATCGACCTGGATGCCGCCCGGGACCGGGACATTGTCGTGTGCAACATGCCCGGCACCAACAGCCAGGCGGTGGCGGAAATGACCCTGCTGCTGATGCTGTCGGCCCTGCGCCAGCAGGTGCTGATGGATCGCGCCTGTCGCAGCGGCGCCTGGTCGGTACCCCAGGCGCGGCTCGAAGGCTTTGGCGAACTGGCCGGGCGCACGGTGGGGCTGGTGGGCTTTGGCGAGGTACCCCAGCGCCTGGCACCGGTATTGACCGCGCTCGGGGCGATGGTGATCTACACTGCCCGCAGCGCTCGGGATGTGCCCTGGGAGAGAGTCGCTCTGGACCAGCTGCTGCGTCGGTCGGACGTGGTGTCCCTGCACATCCCGCTGACGCCGGACACTGAACAACTGCTCGATGCCCGACGCATCGCCACCATGAAGCCCGGTGCGGTGCTGGTGAACACCGCCCGCGGTGCGCTGGTGGACGAGGCCGCCCTCTATGTCGCCCTCAGAGACGGCCGGCTCGGTGGCGCCGGGCTGGACGTGTTCGCCAGCGAGCCGGTGACAGCGGAGCACCCGCTGCTATCCCTCGACAATGTCTCGGTGGCGCCCCACCTGGCCTGGCTGACCAATGAGACTCTGTCCCGCAGCCTGTCGGTGGCCGCTCACAATACCCTGGCGGTCGACAGTGGGGGCAAGTTGCTGTACCGGGTTTGCTGACGCTGCGCATCATCCCGCACATGTTTGGAGGTCGTTGTGCTGTCGCTGATTTTTACCATTCTTGCTCCGGTGTTCGCCCTGGCCGGTGTTGGCTATGTGTGGGCGAAGGCCCATCCGGACTACCCCTCGGAATTCATTACACGCCTGATCATGAACGTGGCGGCGCCCTGCCTAGTGGTGTCCGCGATGGACCGGGCCGATATCGTGCCGGGCGCGGTGGGCCGGGTGGCCCTGGCGGCAGTGATCGTGCTCGCCGCCATGTTGGTACTGGGGCTCCTGCTGCTGCGCTTGCTGCAGCTCAATTACCGCATCTACCTGCCCCCGCTGCTGTTTCCCAACTGTGGCAACATGGGGCTGTCGCTATGCATGTTCGCCTTTGGCGACACCGGGCTGGCCCTGGGGCTGGGTATTTTCATGACCATGACGGTGTGCCAGTTCACCCTCGGGATTTTGCTGGTCGACCAGTCCGAGGGCGGTTTTCGCGCCCGGCTGGCGGATTTGTTGCGCCAGCCAATGCTGTATGCCGCCGTCTTCGCCATGTTTGCGCTGATACTGGACATTCACCTGCCCCGCTGGCTGGCTAACTCGCTGTCGCTGATGGGCAGTGTCACTATTCCGTTGATGCTGATGACGCTGGGGGTGTCCCTGGCGCGCCTGGCCATTGGCAACCTGCAGCAGGCCTTGCTGGTGTCGGTGTTGCGCCTGGGCGGCGGGTTCCTGCTGGGCCTGTCGGCGACGAGTGTGCTCGGCCTGCAGGGCACCGAGCGCGGGGTGCTGCTGTTGCAGGCATCCATGCCGGTGGCGGTGTTCAATTACCTGCTGGCCATTCGCTATCGGCAATCACCCGACGATACCGCAGGCATGGTGGTGCTGTCGACGCTGCTGTCCTTTGTCACCCTGCCGCTGCTGATGCGCTATGTGCTGATGGGTTGACGGCAGTGCTGTTGTTGAGCACTCGAAGCGGCGCCGTGTGTTGAGCTACACTGGGTTGCATTGTGGTTAAGTCGGGCGCCGTGATTGAAGGAAAACAACCATGAATGGCTATCCGGGTGTACTGGTCATGGGCGCCGGGGGCAATGTCGGCTCGGCGGTGCTGGCCGGGCTGCGGCAGAGCGAGGGCTCGCTGGCGGTGTACGCCGGCCGTTCCGGCAGCGGGCAGCGCTCGCCCCTCGACCGGCCGGCGCCCTTTGACGATCGCCAGCAGTTGCTGGCGGCGCTGGCGGGGGTGGATCGCACCTTCCTGATGGTGCCCTTTGGCGGGCGCATGCGGGAGTGGGCGCAGCGCTTTGTGGACTGCGCGCTGGCGCAGGGTGTGCGCTTTATCGTGCGTCTGTCGGGGCTGGCGGCGGCGCCGGATTCAGGCTCGGCGATGGGGCGGCTGCAGGCGGAGGTGGATGCGATTGTGCGGGACAGCGGCATCGACTGCTGCATTCTGCGCTGCAACAGTTTCATGCAGAACTTTGCCGGCATGTACCGCCTCATGTTGCTGCGTGACCGTCTGGCGCTGGCCCATGGAGAGGCGCGTATCAGTTTTATCGACACCCGGGACATCGGCCGGGCGGCGGCCAATATTCTGCTGGACCCGGAACCCTACCGCGGCGCGGTGCTGGACCTGGACGGCCCCGAGGCCCTGGACAACCACGCGGTGGCGCGGCTCATTGGCGCGGCGGTGGGACGGGAAGTACGCTACACGCCAATCAGTGAGGAAAAGGCCTGCGCGGGCTATCGCCGCATTGGCCTGCCGGAGTGGGAGGTGGAAGTATTTCGCAGCCTCGACCGCTATCTGCGCGAAGGGCACGCTGCCGGCGGGGGCGATACCCTGGCGGCGGTGCTGGGGCGGCCACCAGCCACATTGGCTGACTATGTCAGCAGTTACCGGGAGCGGTGGCTCGGCTGAGCGGCGGGACTGGCGCCGGGCTCAGCCGTCTTTGCTTTCCAGTAGCGGCGGTGGTCCCCAGTCCTTTTCCAGTGCGCACTTGAACTGGGCGAAGTCGCGCTTGCCAAGGCGGCGGATCAGCTCGTCTTCGAGGTCTTCCATCACCTGAATGGCCAGCACCCGGCTGGGTTTGCCCTTGCGGCTGAGGGTGGCGATGGTGGCGCGGCGGTCGCCGGGGTCGGGCACCAGCTCGATCAGGCCGATGCGGTTGAGTTCCTGGATATTGGCGTGCACCGCCTGGCGGCTGATGCCCATGCGTTCGGCGATGGTCGAGGGTCGGGTGATGCCCTCGCCGATATGCATCATCACTAGAGACTGGGAGCGGGTCAGGCGGGTGCCGCCACGGCGCTGGTAGTTGTTCTGCATGCTGTCTTCCACCCAGTACAGCGCCCTCAGCAGGAGTTGCGCCAGGTTGTTGCGGTAGGGCTTGTCGGTGGGTAGGCGCCGGTGCAGGGCTTGGGGCGGCTTGTTGGGCACGGTTCTGCTCTGGTGGTGATAACAGCCGCGAAGGAGACTATGGTACACCCCCGGGGCATCCCTGTCCGTTGTTGCCATTCCCGGCACGGCAATGGCTGCACCTGGAAGGCAGCGCCCGCGGCCCGGGCCTTTGCCTCCGCCAGCACCCGCGCGGCGTATTCGGGGCCCTTGGCCTGGGTCGGCTGAATCAGCAGGTGGCGTGCATCCCTGTAGTGCTTGAGGGGTTAGGGAATATGGAGAAGTTCCACATGGGGGAGGATGCCGGCACCCGGTCGGCGCTGCGCTGGCTACCGGTGGCGAAGCTCGGGCAACTTGACGCTGACCGAGGTCAGTTGCCAGCTGCTGCCGGTGCCGTACCGGGCGTCCAGGCGCATGATCCAGCGATAGCAGAAACGGGCGAACAGGGGCACGTAGATGGCCACCACCAGCAGTGGTTTCCAGCCGAACACCCAGGTGTCGCCCTGGGCCAGGTACTTGGTCAGCGCAAAGGCCAGGTAGACGCCCGGACCCGTATAAAGGGCGAGTAGCCAGGAGGCTTTCAGGTAGGTCCGCGGGTTGCCGCTGAAGGGTATCATTGCTGTCTCCTCGGGGTGCATGGGCGGTAGTGTCGGGATCAGAAGCTCTTGGTGGTGGCCAGGAAGACCACGACCATGGCCGAGGTCATGATGACCGGCGAGGTGTAGAGGAAGAAGTACCAGTGCAGATGCACGGCCTTTTCGTACTTTTCCATGTCCCCGGTGGCGCGGATGGTGGCCTTGTTGCCACCAAAGTGGGACAGGTGGTAGTCCATGACTTCGATGGGAATCATGATCAGGATGACAATGCAGATTTTCAGCGCCAGCCAGTTGAAGGCGATCGACCAGCCACCGGCGAGGTACAACAGCGGGCCGGTGAGGAGAATTATGGGAAAGGCCACGTGCTCGTAGATCACCCCCTGGTCGAAGCGCTCGATGGCCCAGTTGCGCAGGGTGATGATCTCGGTGTCCTGGGGGTTGCGGCGCCAGGCCTTGAACACGGGTACCAGATAGTAGGCGTAGGCGAGGGCGGTGCTCCAGATCCATACCATGACGAAGGTCAGATGCACAAACTTGATATAGGGGTACCAAGGGCCAAGAGCGCTGGCGAGGGCCTGTAGCATGGCGGGTGTCTCCTTGTGCTGCGCCGGCTTCTTCTGGTCGACCGGCAACGATGAGGTAAAGCCGCCGGGAACCTTAGCAGCGGTCCAATTATATTGTCAATGTAATTGACAATTATTTTTCGAAGCGCTAGGCTTGCCACTACACAATAAATAACGCCGGGCCAGCTGCACGGGACTGTCCTGTGTTTTGTTGTTCCGCTTTTCGAGGAGTAAGTCATGCGTCAATTTTCCCTGGCGAGCCAGCTGGACCGCGCCGCGGCTCTCTATCCCAACAAACGAGCGGTAGTGTTCAACGATCGGGTCTATACCTGGCGGGAAGCGCGGGAGCGCAGCCAGCGGCTGGCCCGGGATCTGGCCAGCCTGGGGGTCGCCCCCGGTGAGCGGGTGGCGGTGCTGGCGCTCAACGGCGACGATTATTTCTTCCTCTACTTCGCGGTACCCATGATTGGCGCGATCACCGTGCCCATCAATATCCGCCTGGCCGAGGCGGAAGTGGTGGCCTGGCTGGAGGATAGCGGGGCGCGGACTCTGGTCGTCGACGACGCCTATGTCGACATGGTAGACGGGCTGAAGGCGCGCTGCCCGGATCTTGCACACTGTATCTATATCGGCGAGGGCGATTGCCCGCAGGGGCTGGTGCGCATCGGCGAAGATAGCGGCACGAGCCCCGGGGTGGGCGTCGAGGTCTACCGCGAGGTGGCGACCCTGTTCTATACCGGCGGTACCACTGGCCGCTCCAAGGGCGTCAAGCAGAGCCACCAGAGCATGCTGGTCAACACCCTGCAGTGGGTCATCGCCACCCGCACCCGCAGTGACGACAGCCTGCTGGTGGCCGCGCCCATGTTTCACATGGTAGCGGGGCTGAATTGCATTGCCGCCGGCACCCTGGCGGCGACACTGGTCATCCTGCCGCGCTTCGATCCCGAGCTGGCCCTGCAGGCCATCGAGCGTGAGCGCATCACCAAGACCGCGCTGGTGCCGGCCATGGTGGACATGCTGGTGCGCCACGAAAAATTCGGCGATTACGATATCAGCACCCTGCAACGCATCAGTTACGGCGGCGCGCCGATGCCGGAAGAAGTGCTGCGGCGGGCCCAGGAGGCCATGCCCGGTGTGCAGTTCATCCAGATCTACGGCCAGACCGAGACTTGCGGCGCGGTGAGCTGCCTGCCGGGCGAGTACCATGTGCTGGAGGGTGAGGCCGCCGCCAAGCGCCGCTCCGCCGGCCAGCCGGTGATCGGCTCCGAGGTGGTGATCCTGGATCCCGAGAGCCGGATCCTGCCCACCGGCGAGCCCGGGGAAATCTGTGTGCGCAGCCCCTCCACCACCCCCGGTTACTGGGAAAACGAGGCCGAGACCGAGTCGCTCTACCGCGGCGGCTGGTTGCACACCGGTGATATCGGCTATCTCGACGAGGACGGCTTTCTGTTTGTGGTCGATCGTCTCAAGGACATGATCGTCACGGGTGGTGAAAACGTCTTCGCGGCGGAGGTCGAGAACGTGATCCACCAGCTGGCGGACGTTGAGCAGTGCGCGGTCATCGGCATTCCCTCGGAGCAATGGGGGGAGCTGGTGCACGCGGTCATCAAGCGCAGGCCGGGTTCGTCGCTGGATGAGGCGGCTGTCATCGATCACTGCCGCACACTGCTGGCCAACTTCAAATGTGTGCGTAGTGTGGAGTTCACCGACCTGGACCTGCCGGTCAGCGGTGCCGGCAAGATCCTCAAACAGGAACTGCGCAAACCCTGGTGGAGCGGCAACAAGCGCTCCATCTGAGGTAACGACAGCTTTCGCGGCCCCTGTCGCTTTACAGGAAGCGGTATTCGAACTGCACTGCCACGGTGCGCGGCGGATCCACCAGCTTGGTATAGAAGCCAGCGCCAGCTGCGGTGAGTGGCGTGCCAAAGGCGTGGCTGAAGGTGGTCTTGTCGGTGAGGTTCTTGCCGATCAGCGCCAGGGTCCAGCGGTCGTTTTCCGGTGACAGTGCCAGACGCAGGTTGGTCTTGGTGAAGCCACCCTGAGTGCCCTCGGGGTCCAGCGATTCAATGAGAGCCTTCTTGCCGTTGTAGACCAGTTCCAGTCGTGAATCCAGGCGCATATTGCCGATGGGCTGCTCGTGGTTCAGGGTCAGGGTGCCGCTGACGCGGCTGGCGCGCGGCAGGAAGGTGCCTCCGATATCGTTGCTGGCAACCTCGCAACCGATGTTGTTCCACAGACAGGCGGCGCCGGGATAGTTGTCGTAGTAGGCGTCCAGGTAGGCGGCGGAGCCGGTCACGGTCAGGCGCTCCAGGGGTAGCCAGGCGAAGTCCATCTCCACGCCCTCGGTGGTGGCCGAAGCGGCGTTGCCGGTGATGAAAGAGCCGGTTTCGTTGTTCCAGTTGGATACCTGGAGGTTGGTGTACTCGGTGTTGAAGTAGGCCGCGTTCACGGTCAGGGTATTGTCCAGCAGGATCAGCTTCGCCCCGACCTCGTAGGTTTCGGCTTCTTCGGGTTCAAATTCGAAGGCGTCCTGGGTGGTGGTGGACTGGCCGCCGACAAAACCGCCGGCCTTGGAGCCTTCCGACCAGCTGGCATAGAGCATGATGTCCGGGGTTGCGTCCCACTGGATGTTGACCGAAGGGTCGAACTCGCTCTCGCTGCGATCGCCCTGCAGCGGCGTCGCCAGCCAGACCGGGGGCAGTGAGCCGTCGATGCGCCGGGCCTGGTCGGCCTCCTTGTCATCCTCTGTCTGCCGCGCGCTCACGCTGACCCGCAGGGTCTGGGTGGCGTGCCAGGTCGCCTGGGCGTACAGCGAATACACGTCATTGTCCTGGTCGAAAGCGCGGTACGATATGCCATTGAAGGGGCCGAACATCATCCCGGAGGACTGGTCGAGTTCATAGTCGCTGCTGTGCCAGTAGAGGCCGACGATATAGTCCAGCGTTTCCCCGGCGGGTGAAGTCAGGCGTATTTCCTGGGAAATCTGGCTGAAATCCTCGGCGAAGGTGGACCCAAACAACGCCGGTTGCCGGAAGTCCGCGTCGACAAATTTGTCGAAATCGAATTCGGAGTACCCGGTGATGGAGGTCAGGGTGAATTCGTTGATGTCGTAGTTGAGCGTCAGGGTGAAGTTGGTGGAATCGGTATCGTTGAAGTCCTGCCTGCCGAGGCCGGGAAAGCCGCTGGTGGCCCGTTTGTAGTTGATTTTCTCACCCGAGAGCAGGGTCTCGAAACTGTTGCCGTCAATGCGCGAGCGGCCGACTTCCACCTTGGCCACGGCTTCGAGCCGGTCGCTGGCGTCCCATACCAGGATGCCGCGCAGCACGGCATCGTTGACCTGCTTTTCATCCTCGCCCAGGCCGGTGTTTTCGGTAAAGCCCTTGTCGGTATTGGTGTAGCTGGCGGCGATCCGCCCGTACAGTCCATCGCTCAGGGGGCCGGACAGCACGCCAGTGGTGTTGAAGGTTTCGCCTTCGAATTCATAGCTGCTGGTCAGCCTGATCTCCGGTTCCTCGGTGGGTTTTGCGCTGATCACGTTGACCGCGCCGGCACTGGTGTTCTTGCCCACCAGTGCGCCCTGCGGCCCGCGCAGCACCTCGATGCGCTCCAGGTCCAGGAAGGGGCTCTGGAACTGTCTGGCCTTGCCGGCGTAGACACCGTCCACAAACAGGCCAACGGTCTGCTCAAAGGCCAGGTTGCCGGCGGTGGAGCCCATCCCGCGGATGAAGATGGAGTAGTTGCCCGGGGTGTCCTGTACGAAAAAGTTCGGAATCGACGATGACAGGTCGCTGAAATCGCGTAGTGCGAAGTCCTCGATGTCAGCGCCGCCAACAACGGACAGGGAAATGGGGACATCCTGCATGGTCTGTTCACGCTTCTGCGCTGTTACCACCACCTCCTCCAGCATGCCGGCGGCATGGGAAGCGGGGACGATGAGGACACCACACACGGCGGCAGCCAGCGGGTGTCTTGCAAATGAACGATTTGTTTTCATTATCGCACTCCAGTCTTTGCTGTGTCCCACCTATACTGGGGACGTGGGTTTGGAATCAAGCGTCAGGTCGGGCAGTTTTCCACTCCATTGGCGCTCGTCGCGTGCCGGGGTGGTGGATTTTTACTGATGTCCCGCCAATTTTTATAGTCAATTGTGTTGACATAAATCGAAAGCCCCCATTGTCCGATGCAATCGGGCAAAAAGTCAATCAAATTGACATTGTTTGTCTGGCCCGACAAGCGCCTGTCGCACTGTTTGCCGGTGCCGGATTCGCCCTGTCTGCCGGTGTCCCCAACGCTGCGCAGTGGTTGGCGCGACCGGTTTCAGTAGCGGGTCAGTTCTCCTTGTTCGAGATAGTCCCGGTAGGTGGAATAACGCGGATTGTCGATGGCAATCTTGTCCAGGGTGGTGGCCTTTAAGTGGTCGAGCAGGGCCGCATCGTCGCTGTCAAACGCGCCCTGGCGGATGCGCTGCACCAGTTCACGATTGAGGCTGTCAAGGTCGCCCTCGAGTTCCAGCAGTTGTCGCAGGCGCTGCTGTTCGCCGGTATCCATGGCAGCTCGCTGCTGCAGTTCGCGCTCCACGATGCGCAGAATATTGACCGATACCCGGCATTGGTAAACGAGATTCTGGTCCTCCAGTGCGGGCAGCAGATGGCTCTCCATCATTTCGCGTATCGCTTCGATCAGTTCCCGGCTGTCGGGTCGGTTGCTGGCCATGGCTGATTCCCCCGGTTCAGGCTGCCGGCGCGCCGCACAGCAGCGCCAGTAGGTCGAGTTCGGTTTCAGATACACGCCGGCCGATGGCGGCGCGGTTGACGGAGCGCTCTTCGCCGCGCAGGTGCACGGCGGTCTGGTACAGGCAGATCAGCCCCCATTTGAGAACACCGAGTACCTCCCAGAAGAACACACCGGCCTCGTCCACCGCGCCGCCGGCGGCGCGATAGCCGCAGTAGAGCTGCTCGCGGGAGCCAAAGCCACCCACCGGTTTGTCGCGCACGCCAAAGCGCCAGGAGTTGACGCACAGCCAGCCCAGATCCTCCATCGGGTCGCCCAGGTGGGCCAGTTCCCAGTCGAGGATGGCGGTCACGCCGGTTGCGTCGATGATCAGGTTGCCGTTGCGAAAGTCCGCGTGCACCAGTGTCGTGGGCCGGCTCTGCGGCAGGTGGCGCTCCAGCCAGTGGAAAGCGTACTCGAACACCGGGACAGTTTCGCCGGAGTCTTCGTAGAAGCTGCGCAGGGAGGCCAGTTGCGGGCTGGCAGAGCGGTCCGGCAGGAAGGCCAGCTCGGCGACGGGCACCTGGTGAATCTGCGCCAGCAGGGTGCCGCACTGCCGGGCCAGGGTCTCGCGTGCACTGGCGTAGGTATCCTGACGCAGGATGCGCTGGGGGATGGTTTCGCCGCGCACCAGCTCCATGATAAAGCCCTCGCCCAGCTGGTCGCTCTCATCGAGGGAGGCGATGATGGCCGGCGCCAGCACCCCGTGGGCCACGGCGTGGGCCTGCACTTTCGCTTCCATGCGCTTGTCGATGCCCAGTTCAAACTGTTCGCCGCCGTGGGCCAGGCGCAGGATGTACTCTTTTTTCCCCTGCTCGCGGGTCAGCACGAAGCGCCAGGTCTGGGCGGCGGAACCGCCGGTGAGCAGGGTCAGGTCATCAATGCTGAAAGGTGCGTCGATGCGTTTGGCGAGTGCCGTACGCAACCGTGCGCCGACGGTGTCCCGGTCCATAATCACGACCCGACCAGTTCGCTGTCGCGCTCACCGAAGTCCCAGCCTGGGCCGCCCTCCTGGTAGCACTTGAGCATCTGGCGGGCGACCGACTGGATGTGCACCTCGTCCGGGCCGTCGTAGATGCGGGCCTCGCGGGCGTGGCGGTACATGCGGCTCAGGGGGGTGTCGTCGGTGAGGCCGGCGGCGCCGTAGACCTGGATCGCCCGGTCGATCACATTGTGCAGCATGCGCGCGCCCACCACCTTGATCAGGCCGATCTCGATCCGCGCCGGGTCGCCGCTATCGATGCGACGAGCGGCCTGCAGGGTCAGCTGGCGGCAGGACTGGATTTCTCCCAGGGAGTCGAACACGTGCTGCTGCATGAGCTGCTTGCGGGCCAGCGGCTCGCCAAAGGCTTCGCGCTGGTGCAGACGCCGGCACATCAGGTCGAAGGCGCGCTGGGCCTGGCCCAGCCAGCGCATGCAGTGGAAGATACGGCCCGGGCCGAGCCGTCTCTGGGCGATCAGGAAGCCTTCCCCGCGCTGGCCCAGCAGGTGATCCTCGGGGACGCGAATATTGTCATACTCCACTTCAAAGTGGCCGGAATTCAGGCCCAGCAGGGGGGTGTCACGCACAATGTTGTAGCCGCGGACGTTGGTCGGCACCACGATCATGCTGAAGGCCCGGTGGGGCGGTGCATCGGGCTCGGTGCGGCACATGATGGTGGTGTAGGCCGCCTCGTCAGCCCCGGTAGTGAACCACTTGCGCCCCTTGATGACCCAGTGCCCGTCGGTCAATACCGCCCGGGTCTGCAGCTGGGTCGGGTCGGAGCTGGCGATGTCGGGCTCGGTCATGGCGAAGCTGGGGTAGATGTCGCCGTTGACCAGGGGGCCCAGGTACTCCTGCTTCCATTTCTCCGACGCGTACAGATTGAGCATGATCGAATCCTGGTGGGTCAGGGTGCCGAACACCTTCTGCGCGAACTCGGAGCGGCCGATCACCTCGTTGATATAGACATACTCCATGAATGGCATGCCCTGGCCACCGATCTCCCGGGGGTGGCCCAGTGCCCACAGGCCCTCGGACTTGGCCTCGTCGATCAGTTTCGCCAGTGCCAGGTTGGCGGCAGTGCGGTCGCTACCCTGCAGGACCGTTTCCTGGGGGTAGATG
>JBKDZQ010000602.1:0-1523 GCA_047971325.1 Parahaliea sp. | reverse complement strand
CCGGCCTCGTTGAAAATTGCCACCCCGTTGTGCAGGGCAACATACATGGCCGGCAGCACCAGAAAGCCCGCCAGCACGGCGATGGAGATATCCACCAGTGTCACCAGGCCACCCAGCACCGGCAGATTCTCCCGGTCGGAGACGTAGGAGCCGTAGATCAGCATGGTGCCAACCCCCAGCGACAGGGAGAAAAACGCCGCCCCCAGTGCGCTGACGATGAGTTGCGGCGACAGGGCCCGCCCGAAGTCCGGCAGCAGGTAGACCCGCAATCCCTCGCTGGCGCCATCCAGGGTAATCACATAGCCGACCAGCACCAGCAAGGTGACCAGCAGCACTGGCATCAGCCGGCTGGACCAGCGCTCAATACCACCCTTGACACCCTCGGAAATAATGCCGACGGTCAGGCCCATGAACAGCAGCATGAACACCGCGTTGCGGCTGAAGCTGAACTCCGTCAGCCAGCGGGTGATGCCGTCCAGCCCCGCCAGCTCGGTGAGGGCGGCCAGGCAGTAGGCCATCATCCAGCCGGCCACGATGCTGTAGAAGCTCAGGATAAGGCTGGCCACCACCAACCCGGCCAGTCCCACCGCCGCGCCAATGTGGCGACTGGCTGGTCCCGGGGAAATGAAGCGCAGGGCGTTCACCGCGTTGGCGTGGGCGTGGCGGCCAATGATCAGCTCCGCCATCAGTGCCGGGTAGGCCAGCGAGAAGGCCAGCACCAGATACACCAGCAGGAAGGCCGCTCCGCCGTTGCTGGCGGCCTGGGTGGGAAAACCCCAGATATTGCCAAGGCCGACGGCGCTGCCCGCCGCCGCCATGATAAAACCAAAGCGCGAGCTGAATTCGCCGCGAGATGAAGCCATAGGAGAGTCCCGTCAAGCGTTATTATTGCCAGTGAGTGTAACCGAAGCGGCCGGCGCGCGGCCAGTTGCCGCCACTGTCATCAGCGCCATCAGCCGATCGGCTCCGTGGCGCAGGGGCGTTCCTGGGTTTTTGGGGTGCGCTTGAGGCCGAGCACTTTCAGCGCCAGCGAGGGAATCAGCATCAGGGCCTCGGCGGAGGCGTCGGCGGTGGCGGCCAGTGGCGCCATCCAGGTGCGCGGCTTGCGTATATCACCGTACACCCTGATATTCGAGGGAATCTGTAGCAGGCGATCCTTGGAGCGGGGGGTGACGGTGATATTCATCTTCTCCCGCCCCAGGTCCAGCTCGCCCTTGCCGGTGGCGACCATATGCCGGGACTCGGCGAAAAAATCGTTACTGTTGGCTACGCCGTCATCGATACGGAAGCTGGCCATGGTGCAGTCCACGTGGGTGGATTTTTGCAGTGCCGCACCGGAGTAGATCCAGGCCAGTAGATCGGTCGCCAGCAGGTCGTAGGCGGCACCCTGGATTTCCAGGTCTTCCAGCGCCATCACCAGGTTGCCATCCAGCGAGGACAGCAACTCCCGGTACTGGTAGCCCTGCGCGCTGACACCGCCCTGCACGTTGAGAATGCCGGCCACATCCGCCTGCAGCCCCAGG
>JBKDZQ010000601.1:0-9334 GCA_047971325.1 Parahaliea sp. | reverse complement strand
CGCCCTCCACATCAGGCTGGAACCGCTGGTTCGCCACCGGGGCACCCGAGGGGTCGAGCAGCCAGTAGGAGTACGATCGTCCAGCCGAGCGCAGGTAGTTGCTCCGGTCCGGGGCGTAACCCCCGGCGCCCTGACCGCTAGATGGGGTGGAGGGTGCTGTTGTCAACCGCTCGTAGGTGTCAGTTGCGGCTGAATTTACATCGTTCACCGTGTATTTCCACAGATGCGAAGACACCTGCAGGAACAGTACGTCCTTGCCGTCTTCCTCATAGTAGGCGGAGGTACCATTAATCCAGTACGTCCCCCCGAAACCTGGACGCCCCTCTCCGGGAGGTGGTTGGAGATTGTCCCTGTTATCCCACATCTCACCACCGGTAACCGAAGTGTAGATATGGGGATTGACCTGCGAACCCTCGGTACCGCCGACGGCATTGGCACCCGCCCTGGATGGATCCCACATATAAGGGCCAGTGCGGGTGCCGTCCTCTTTTTCGAAATAGCGCCCGGTATTGAAGGCCGCCCCACCGAAGGTGATAAAGCGGTCGGCGATGGGCAGAAACTCGGAGCTGTCGTAGGTATGCGCCGCAGCGGGTGCGTTATAGAGGCCGTCCACTGCATAGTAGACTGCGGCGGAAGTATTGGGGGATCTGTACACTTCCGAAGGCAGGCTGGCCCGGTGCCAGCGCAGGCTGGAGGCATCCCAGCGATAGATCTCGTTGCCAGGGTAATTGGCGTGCCCGCCCCCAAAGAAGATCAGCTGGCCACGGTTGTTGTCCCAGGACATGGAACTCCAGGCCCCGATAATACTCCTTGGCGAACCGACGCTGGGTGCGTCTGAGGGCCGGGGGCGCTGATCGAGGGGGGTCCACACCTCTTCATAGCGATTGATGTTGAGCTGAACCCAGCCATTCTCCGGAGTGTTGGAGAGGCGCCTGCCAAGCTCGGAATCCAGCGCCAGGGTAAAATCCTGCGCCAACCCTGAGGACGCCGAAATGATCGCGAAAACCAATAGCAGCCCGCGATACTCTCCAGAGAATCTGTGCATTTCTCTTCCCCCACCGTTTGCTTGTTGCGCAGCGGTACTTATGAATTATTTGCGTCTGCTTATTGTTCTTTGCATCTGCGCTTTCACTATAAACCAGACCGGAGGGAATTCAAGGCACAAAAAAGCCGGCGCGGAGCCGGCTTTCGTAGGTGAAACAAGTCTCCCTACAGCTTGGCATCCAGCTCCGGCAGGGCGACGAACAGGTCCGCCACCAGACCGTAGTCCGCCACCTGGAAGATGGGGGCGTCCTCATCCTTGTTGATGGCGACGATGACCTTGGAATCTTTCATGCCCGCCAGGTGCTGAATGGCACCGGAGATACCGACGGCAATGTACAGATCCGGCGCGACGATCTTGCCAGTCTGGCCGACCTGCATGTCGTTGGGCACGAAGCCCGCATCCACCGCCGCACGGGAGGCACCGATGGCCGCACCGAGCTTGTCGGCAATGCCGTCCAGCAGTTTGAAGTTCTCGCCGTTCTGCATGCCGCGGCCGCCGGAGATCACCACCGAAGCGGCGGTCAGTTCCGGGCGATCGGACTTGGCCAGTTCCTCGCCGATGAACTCGGAAATACCCGCGTCGAAGACGGAGGCAAGGGCTTCCACCGCAGCGGAGCCGCCCTCGGCGGGGGCCGCGTCAAAAGCAGTGGTGCGCACGGTGATGACCTTCTTGGCGTCGGCGGTCTGTACGGTGGCGATGACGTTGCCGGCATAGATCGGGCTCTTGAAGGTGTCGGCGGATTCCACGGCGATGATGTCGGAAATCTGCGCCACATCCAGCAGGGCCGCGACCCGTGGCATGGTGTTCTTGCCGTTGGAGGTGGCGGGCGCCACGATGTTGTCGTACGCGGCGCCGGTCTCGGCAACCAGCAGGGCCACGTTCTCCG
This sequence comes from Parahaliea sp., assembly GCA_047971325.1. Taxonomy (GTDB): domain Bacteria; phylum Pseudomonadota; class Gammaproteobacteria; order Pseudomonadales; family Halieaceae; genus Parahaliea. The sequence continues at coordinate 7,403 of JBKDZQ010000601.1, read as the reverse complement.
CCAGCTGGTTGGCGTAGGCGGCGTTGTCGGCCACCAGCACCTTGCGCACGCCAGCCACGGCGGCGGCCTGCTCGCCCACCGCGCCACAGCTGGCGCCGGCGACCAGGATATCGATGTCGGCACCCAGGGCCTGGGCTGCGGTCACCGCGTTCAGGGTGGCGCCGTTGAGGGTGCTGTTGTCGTGTTCTGCAATTACCAGTGTGCTCATCAGATTACTTTCGCCTCGTTCTTCAATTTGTCGACCAGCTCGTCCACGCTGGCCACCTTGATACCGGCCTGGCGCTCGGCCGGTGGCTCAACCCTGAGCAGGCTGAGGTGGGATTTGACTTCCACACCCAGGTCAGCCGGAGAGAAGACATCCAGCGGCTTCTTCTTGGCCTTCATGATATTGGGCAGGGAGGCGTAACGGGGTTCGTTCAGGCGCAGGTCAGTAGTGACGATAGCGGGCAGTTTCAGTTTCACGGTCTGCAAACCGCCGTCGACCTCGCGGGTCACACTCACCGAGTCGCCGTCGACTTTGACCTCGGAGGCAAAGGTGCCCTGGGCCATGTTGGTCAGGGCGCCCAGCATCTGGCCGGTCTGGTTATTGTCGCCGTCGATGGACTGCTTGCCCAGAATCACCAGTTGCGGCTGCTCCTTCTCGACCACGCCCTTGAGCAGCTTGGCCACCACCAGGGGTTCGACATTACCCGCGGCTTCCACCTGGATGCCCCGGTCGGCACCGAGCGCCAGTGCGGTACGGATCTGTTCCTGACAGGACTTGTCGCCGACGGAAACGGCCACCACTTCAGTCGCTACACCGGCTTCCTTCAGGCGCACCGCTTCCTCTACAGCGATTTCACAGAACGGGTTGATGGCCATTTTGACGTTGTTCAGATCAACATCACTGCCATCGGCTTTGGCGCGCACCTTGACGTTGTAGTCAACGACGCGCTTAACGGCAACAAGAACCTTCATGGATTCTCCAACAGAATAAGACACATACAGATGAATTTAAGGGCAACGATAGCGGCGGAAAAACGCCTGAAGTGAGGCCCCCGCGATTTTTCGGCAGAACATCTTGCCGCCAAAGGTATAACAGGTCAATAGCTGTATGCCACAGGAAAGTTAGCGCCAACGGTCATTATAGCGCTATACAGCGCATTCACCGTATTTATGGCCATTAATCGTTGAAAATTATATACTTGCGCCCCGTCCACCAGCTGGCTTCTGCCGCGCCGGCTACCCTAAAACGACACTGCGAGGACAGGACTGTGGAACGCGAATCTATGGAATTTGATGTGGTCATCGTCGGCGCCGGCCCGGCGGGGCTGTCGGCCGCCTGCCGCATCAAGCAGCTGGCCCAGGAAAAACAACAGGAAATTTCGGTCTGCGTCGTGGAGAAAGGTTCCGAGATCGGCGCCCATATTCTATCCGGAGCGGTGCTGGAGCCGCGAGCCATCAACGAGCTGTTTCCCAACTGGAAGGAACTGGGGGCACCGCTGACAACGGCGGTCAGTGAAGATCGCTTCTTCTTTTACACCAGTGGCAAGAGCGCCTTCAAGCTACCCAATTTCTTCATTCCCAAACCCACCCACAACCACGGCAACTACATCGTCTCCATGGGCACCGTCTGCCGCTGGCTGGCGGAACAGGCCGAGGGCCTGGGCGTGGAAGTCTATCCCGGCTTCGCCGCCGCCGAAGTGCTCTACCACGAGGACGGCAGCGTCAAGGGTATCGCCACCGGCGACATGGGCATCAGCGCCAGCGGCGAGCACAAGGACAGCTACATGCCCGGCATGGAGCTGCACGCGAAATACACCCTGTTCGCCGAGGGCTGTCGCGGTCACCTGGGCAAGCAACTGATCGAGAAGTTCAAACTGGACGCCGGCAAATCACCCCAGCACTACGGCATCGGCCTCAAGGAAATCTGGGAAATTCCCGCCGACAAACACCAGAGCGGGCTGGTGGTGCACGGCCTGGGCTGGCCGCTGGCGGAAACCGGCTCCAGCGGCGGTGCCTTCCTGTACCACGCCGAAAACAATCAGGTCTACCTGGGCCTGATCGCCGACCTGAACTACTCCAACCCGCACATGAGTCCTTTCCAGGAGTTCCAGCGCTGGAAGCACCATCCAGAAACCATCAAGTTCCTGGAGGGTGGCACACGCCTCACCTACGGCGCCCGCGCCATTGCCAAGGGGGGCTATAACTCCCTGCCGAAAATGCACTTCCCCGGCGGCCTGCTGATTGGCTGCGATGCCGGCACCCTCAACAGCGTGAAGATCAAGGGCAACCACACCGCCATGAAAAGCGGTATGCTGGCGGCGGAGGCCGTGGTAGAGGCCATTGGCCAGGGCGAATCCGCACCGCGGGATCTCGCCGGTTTCGCCGACAGGATCAAGAACTCCTGGCTGCACAACGAACTGTACACCACCCGCAATTTCTCTGGCTTCATGCACAAGCTGGGCACCCTGGTGGGCTCGGCCATGGTGTGGATCGACCAGAATATTTTCGGCGGCAAAATGCCCATCACCCTGCGCGACGACGTGCCGGACTACGCCACCCTGAAGAGCGCCGCCAGCTGCAAAAAGCCCGACTACCCCAAGCCGGACAACCGAATCAGCTTCGACCGCCTGTCCTCGGTGTTCCTCTCCAACACCAACCACGAAGAGGATCAACCCTGTCACCTCAAACTGGCGGATGCGGATATCCCACTGACCCAGAACCTGCCCATGTACGATGAACCGGCCCAGCGCTACTGTCCCGCTGGCGTGTACGAGATCGTCGAGGACGAGAGCGGCAAGCGCTTCCAGATCAACGCCCAGAACTGCGTGCACTGCAAGACCTGCGACATCAAGGACCCGGCCCAGAACATCACCTGGGTAACGCCGGAAGGCTTTGGCGGGCCAAACTACCCTAACATGTGAGTGCGACGAAGCGTTGCAGACACTATTCACCTCACCGGCTCTGCTGGGCCAAAGCCAATCATTTTGATGACGCGTGGTTTTCCGGCTCGCAGGGCTCCTGACTCATTGACCCTGGCGGGCAGTATCGCTTCATCGCCCCACGGTGCAGCCGCCACCAGCTGATGCATTGACTGGTGGGCTGAGCGGACATTATCCGGCTGTACCCGCGCCGCCATCGGCTCGATGCTCTTGCGCTCGCCGGACAGCATAGGCCTTTGATGTACCATCGTGCGGGCTCTTCACGATCGGCGGGCGACAAGATGCCAGTGATAGCATTCAATAGCGCTCAAAACGTAGATTCACCCACTCCTGGCTCTGAGCACAATCTCCACCGGCTGCCCCACATCCTCGCCCGGCACCAGCGGCCCACCTTCGCCCAGCCAGCTGGCATTGGCTTCCCCCGGCTGGCCAGTGGGCGAAACCTGCACCACCACCACCACTTTCGGGGCTTCGGAGAGTTTCTGCCCGGCCATGGAGTTACTGTCGTCCAGCCGCAGGGTCAGCGGCAGTTGCGCCGCCTGCAGGCGCTGAACGGCGATGGGCATGCGGCTGCCGCTGTCGGGATTGCGGGCAAGCACGAAGACGGTATCGCCGGGGTTGACGCTGGCGCCGGTGGGCAGTGAAACCCTGATATTGACCCCGGCGCCGCTACTGGTGCTTGCGGCCTGCGTTGCCTGACCGTTATCCCCGGGATCACCGGCCGTCGAAGCGGCCTCACCCTCGCCGAGCTGCGCCCGGGCCTGGGCGATCACCCCGGCGATCATGCGTTCGCTCTCGGAGCCGGGGTGATCGGTGGCACGCAGGCGCTCCCAGTACTGGATGGCGGCGCGGTAGTGGCCCTGTTCGAAGGACACCATGCCCAGCAGGCCCAGGGCGGTGCGCTGGTGGGGGTCGATGGCCAGGGCCTGTTCGGCCATGCGCTGGGAGGTGGCGTCCAGCACCCGGCCGGCGGCGAGGTACCGGGCCTCGGCGGCGAAGCCCAGGCCATGGGGGTCTACCGGGGCGCCCTCGGCGAGCGCGGTCTATGTTTGCGCGGCCCGATCATACTGCTCATCGCCCAGGTACTAGCGGGCCAGCATGGCGCGGTAGTAGAGGTTGTCCGGGCGCTGGGCGGAGCGCTTTTCCACGTCCGCCATCAAGGCGCGGATGTCATCGGCGGGGGTGTTTTCGTTTACTTGCTGCATGCGTGTATTGAGCAGCACATCGGGCGCCGCGCCCAGGTAGTAGTAGAGAACACCCGCCACGATTGCCACCAGCGGCAGCAGCGGCCAGGCCAAAAAGCGCCGGGTTTCCGCCAGGCTGGTCGGGCTGCCGCGCTCGCCGGCCAGCTGCTCTTCCAGCAGCCGCAGGCGGGCGTCGTCGTCCAGGGCCTGGTCGCCGCTGTCAGCCAGCTCCCGCCGCCGCAGGCGATACCACTCCAGGTTGGCGCGCTCCAGCTCGGCGCCGCCGCTGTCGCGACGGGGGGGGAAAAGGTAGAACAAGCCGCTGAGCAGCACCAGGCCACCACAGGCCAGAATAAAGATCGTCAAGCGTCTTGCTCCCGCTCCAGCAATTCCTGCAGTTGGCGCTGCTCATCGGCGGACAGGCCGCCCACCGGAGCGCTGGCCGTGCGGCGCGAGCGCAGCACGATCACCGCCACCGCGATGCCTGCCATCATCAGCAGCACTGGCGCCAGCCACAGCAGCAGCGTGGGGCCGGACATCTGCGGCCGGTAACGCACGAATTCACCGTAGCGGGCCACCATATAGTCGAGGATCTGCTTGTCGCTGGCCCCTGCCTCCAGTTGCTGGTAGAGCTGCTTGCGCAGGTCCTGAGCGATGGGGGCGTTGGAGTCGGCGATGTTCTGGTTCTGGCATTTGGGGCAGCGCAGTTCCTGGCTGAGGGCGTGATAGCGCGCCTCCAGGGCGGGGCTGCTGAACTGGTAGGTTTCGATCACCGCCACCGCCGCGAGGGCGCAGCACCACAGTATCAGGCCGAACAGAATTCTCACGGTCCTCCCTCCTCGCCAGCGGCCACCACCGGCGCCGCCCGTTCACCGCCAATTTCCCGGTATAGCGGCGCCAGCCGCTCGTTCCACCGGCGCTCGTCGATCACCCCCACGTGGCGGTAGCGAATCACCCCTCGGGCATCGACAAAGTAGGTTTCCGGCGCGCCGTACACGCCCAGGTTCAGCCCCAGCTCACCCTCGGCATCGACGATGTTGGCGCTGTAGGGGTCGCCCAGTTCCCGCAGCCAGCGGCGGGCGGCGGCCGGATCGTCCTTGTAGTTCACGCCCACCACATGCACCCCTGCCTGGCGCAGTTTGTTCAGGTAGGGATGTTCCACCCGGCAGGAAACGCACCAGGTAGCCCACACGTTGACCAGGCTGACCTTGCCGAGCAACAGGCTGCGGTCGAGGTAGCCCCTTTCATCCAGCGCCGGCAGGGAAAACTCGGGGAAGGGTTTGTCGATCAGCGCCGAGGGCATGGCCTGGGGGTCCAGCGACAGGCCCCGAAACAGCAGCAGGGCCAGCACCGCGAACAGGATCAGCGGCAGGAACAGTTTAAGCCTGGGCGCCATGGGCCACCTCCCCGGCACTGGCGGTACTGGTCTCGCGCTGGCGCCGGTAGCGCCGGTCGAGCACGGTGGTAAAGCCCCCCAGCCCCATCAGGATAGCGCCCAGCCACATCCAGCGCACCATGGGCTTGTAGTGCAGGCGGATGGCCCAGGCGCCGGCCTCGCCCACCGGTTCGCCCATGGCCACGTAGAGGTCGCGGAACAGGCCGTCGTCGATGGCGGCCTCGGTCATGATCTGCCCGCTGGCCAGGTAACGGCGCTTCTGGGGCGCCAGGCTGGCGACGGCCCGCCCCTCGCGGGTGACCGCGAAGCGCGCCTCCTGTGCCACGAAGTTCGGCCCCTTCACCTGGGCCAGCTCCAGGAATTCAAAACGGTAGCCGGCCAGGGTCTCGGCCTGCCCCGGCTCCATTTTCAGGTCGCGCTCGATGCTGTACTGGCTGGTGGCCACCACGCCGACCACGCAGGCGGCAAAGCCGATATGGGCCAGCGCCATGCCCCAGTAGCTGGCCGGGGTGCGGCGCAGGCCGCGCAGCAGGCTCGGCGCCGAGCGCAGGCGCCGCCAAGCATCCCGGACCATGCCCAGCACGATCCAGCCGGCCAGCAGCACCGCCAGCGCCACCCACAGGTTGTAGTCGCCGTGCAGCAGCGGCAGGGTGATGCCGCAGGCCAGCGCGACAATGCCCGGCACCAGCAGTTCGGCCCGCCAGCGGCTGGCGCTGTCGCGTTTCCAGCGCGACAGTGGCCCCAGGCCCATGAAGGGCACCAGCAGGGCCATCAGCGGTACGAACACGGCGTTGAAGTAAGGCGGGCCAACCGAGTACTTGCCCTGCCCCAGCGCATCCATCAGCAGGGGGAACAGGGTGCCAAACAGCACCGTCAGGGTGGCCACCAGAAACACAATGTTGTTGGCCAGCAGCAGGGTTTCCCGCGACAACCACTCAAAGCCCACCCGACTGTTCACGGCCGGCGCGCGCAGGGCGTAGAGGATCAGCGAGCCCCCCACCACGATGGCCAGGAACACCAGCACGAACAGGCCCCGGGCCGGATCGGTGGCGAAGGCGTGCACCGAGGTCAGCACGCCCGAGCGCACCAGGAAGGTACCCAGCAGGCTCAGCGAAAAGGCGAAAATGGCCAGCAGCACCGTCCAGCTCTTGAACAGCCCGCGCTTTTCCGTGACGGCCAGGGAGTGAATGAGGGCTGTACCGGCGAGCCAGGGCATGAAGGAGGCGTTTTCCACCGGGTCCCAGAACCACCAGCCGCCCCAGCCCAGTTCGTAGTAGGCCCACCAGCTGCCGAGCATGATGCCAAGGCTCAGGAAAGCCCAGGCGACATTGGTCCAGGGCCGGGACCAGCGCGCCCAGGCGGCGTCCAGGCGCCCCCCCAGCAGGGCGGCGATAGCGAAGGCGAAGGCCACCGAGAAGCCCACGTAGCCCATGTACAGCAGCGGGGGATGAATGATCAGCCCAGGGTCCTGCAGCAGGGGGTTGAGATCGTTGCCATCCGCCGGCGTGCCGGGCAGCAGGCGGGCGAAGGGGTTGGAGGTCAGCAGCGAAAACGAGAGGAAACCCACCGCCACAAAGCCCATCACCGCCAGTACCCGTGCCAGCACCAGCAGCGGCAACTGCCGGCTGAAGGTGGCCACCGCGGCGGTCCAGAAGCCGAGAATCAAGGCCCACAGCAGCAGCGAACCCTCGTGGTTGCCCCACACGGCGGAGAACTTGTAGATGGGCGGCAGCAGGCTGTTACTGTTACTGGCCACCACCGCCACCGAGAAATCGTCCTGCAGGAAGGCGATGGCCAGGCAGGTAAAACTGATGGCGACAAACACCAGCAGGCCCAGCGCCAGCCCCGGCGCCAGCGCCATGGCGCCGCTGTTGCGCCGCCAGGCGCCCCACAGGGGCA
>JBKDZQ010000600.1:0-6007 GCA_047971325.1 Parahaliea sp. | reverse complement strand
GACTGGTTCCACAGCGGCGACCTAGCCACGGTCGACGCAGAGGGCTATCTCACCATCGTCGACCGCAAACAGGACATGATCAAAACCGGCGGCGAAAACGTCTCCGGCCGCGAAGTGGAGGAAACCATCTACCAGCTGCCCTGGGTGGCTGAAGTCGCGGTGATTGGCCTGGCCCACCCGCGCTGGGTGGAGGCCGTGGTCGCCGTGGTGGTACCCAAGCCCGGCAGTGAGCAGCAGACCAGCGAACAGGCGGTCATCGACTGCTGCCAGCAGCGACTGGCGAGCTTCAAGGTGCCCAAGGCCGTGGTATTCGCCGGGGACCTGCCACGCAACCCCTCCGGCAAGATCCTCAAGCGCGACCTGCGGGAGCAGCACGCCGCGATGTTCGAGTAACGGCAAGGCATCCAACCTTCGGCCACAGCAGCCGCCCGCGACTCAGGAATAGCGTTTGTGGCGGGAGTGGGCCATCAGCGCCCACAGCACATTGTTGGAGCTGACCTGACCCACCAGCCTGCCATTCTCCACCACCGGGCGGCGGCGCTGGCGGGTATCCACCATGGCCTGCGCCACCTCGACGATGCTGTCGTCGGAGGTACAGGACTGGATATTGTGTTCCATGGCCTCACCCACCTGGATATGCTCCGGGTCGCCGTCGTTGTAGAGCGCTGTCAGGACGTTGCGAATGCAGTCGAGCTCCGACAGGATGCCCGCCACGCCACCTTCATCGTCGACCACCGTCAGCCCGGTGAGCTTGTACTCGACGATGATGGAAATCGCCTTCATCAGGCTCTCGCTCTGGTTGATGGTCACCGGATTGCGGTGCATACAGTCCTTGATCTGGGTTGGGTTAGACATGGCGGCTCTCCCTGTGATAGCACTTCCCTGAGATGGATTAGGGCCCCGGCACGGACTCGGCGTTGATCTTCAACCCGAGATGCCGCGCCATAAAGGCCCACATATCGGTGTATTCCCCGATCAGCATCGAGGTCGGTTTGCCGGCGCCGTGGCCAGCGCGGGTCTGGATACGGATCAGCACCGGCGCGTCGCCGCCCTGGTATTCCTGCAGGCGGGCGATGTACTTGAAGCTGTGCCCCGGCACCACCCGGTCGTCGGTATCGGCGGTGGTCACCAGCACGGCGGGATACCGGGTCCCCTGGCGCAGGTTGTGATAGGGGGAGTAGGCATACAGGGCCCTGAATTCCTCCGGGTTGTCGGATGAGCCGTAGTCATCCACCCAGAAGCGGCCGGCAGTAAAGCGCTGGAAACGCAGCATGTCCATCACCCCCACCGCGGGAATGGCCGCGGCGAACAGGTCCGGCCGCTGGTTCACCACCGCCCCCACCAGCAGGCCACCATTGCTGCCACCGTAGATACCCAGGTGCCGGGGGTTGCTGTACTTTTCCTGCTCCAGGTACTCGGCGGCGGCGATGAAATCGTCAAACACATTCTGCTTGTGCAGGCGGGTACCGGCTTTGTGCCAGGCTTCGCCGTATTCGCCGCCGCCGCGCAGGTTGGCCACCGCGTACACGCCGCCCAAATCCATCCAGGCCAGGCGGGTGGCGGAGAAGGAGGGGGTCAGGGAGATATTGAACCCACCATAGCCGTAAAGCAGGGTCGGGTTGCTGCCGTCGCGCTTCAGGCCCTTGCGGTGGGCGATGAACATCGGCACCCGGGTACCGTCGGCGGAGTGGTAAAACACCTGTTCGACCACGAAGTCATCCGGGTCGAAGGCCAGTTTCGGGGCCAGCGCCAGCTCGCTGTCGCCCTTGTCCACGTGGTAGCGGTAGATGGCGGCGGGACGGTTGATGGAGGAGAAGCTGTAGTAGGTGACCGGGTCTTCCAGCGCCTGGGCAAAGCCATAGGCCGTGCCCGGCCCCGGCAAGTCGACCTCCCGCAGCACCCCGCCCTCCAGGTCGGCAACCTTCACCTGGCTTCGGGCATCCATCAGGTACTGCAGGACCAGCCTGCCACCGACCACACTGGCACTGCGCAGCACCGCCGCCTGTTCCGCCACCCGCTGCCGCCACTGCACCGGCCCCTTGCCGAGCTGGCGGAAATCATAGCTCACCACCCGGCCGCGAGGGGCATCGAGGGTGGTGCGCACGTAGGCGACCTCGTCGATCACCGCAACCGGGCTGAAATCGGCGCGGAAGTCATCTTCGAGCACCTGCACCTCATCCGGCGCCTTGATGAGGTCAATCATTTCCAGGCGATAGCGATCATCGGTACCCACCCAGGTATTGATGAAGAGATAGCGACCGTCCTGGGTGACCTGGGCATTGAAGCCCCAGTCGGGGTGGTCGGGACGCGCATGAATGCGCCGGTCTTCCGTCTGGGGCGTACCGACCCGGTGGAAGTAGACCGCCATGCCGGTATTGAGGCTCTGAAACTGCTCGCCCGCGTCGGGCTCGGGGTAACGACTGTAGAAAAAGCCGCTTTCGTCCGCCGCCCAGCTGGCATCGGAAAACTTGATCCACTTGAGTTCGTCGTCCAATACCTTGCCACTGGCCATGTCCTTCACCCGCCACACCCGCCAGTCGCTGCCGCCATCCTGGATGCCGTAGGCCACATAGCGCCCCCGGGGGCTCACCGATACCTCCGCCAGGGCCACCGTGCCGTCCTCCGACCAGCCGTTCGGGTCCAGCACCACTTCCGCATCCCGGCCCGGTTCGGCGCTGCGGTACAGCACCGCCTGGTTCTGCAGGCCGTCGTTGCGGCTGTAGAAGTAGTGGGCGCCGTGGCGCACCGGGGTGGAATACCGCTCGAAATTCCACAGCGCGGTCAACCGCTGCCTGATGGACTCCCGCCCCGGCAGGCTTTCGAGGTAACGGAAGGTCACCGCGTTCTGGGCAGCAACCCAGTCCGCCACCGCCGGCGACGAGCGCACGTCCTGCTCCAGCCAGCGGTAGGGGTCTGGCACCACAGTGCCGTGGTAATCCTCCCGCTGGTCGATTCTGGGGGTATCGGGATAGTCAATGACGCCGGCGCACACACTCGCGGACAGGCCAAGGACAAGAGCGGGCAGCAGGCGGCAGACAGCAGGCATTCAGAACTCCAGGCTGATGGACAGGTTCACTCTTGCTTCACACCTTGATGATACCACCGCGCCCGCCAGGGGCTAAGCCACCGGCGCTCAAGGCAGCCGCCGGTGTTCAGGAGACGGCGCCGGCCTCTTTGTCCCAATCCCGGTCCGGGGACAGCGGCAGGCTTACCTGCATGAGATCGGCGTCGCCAGGGTCACGCCGCAGGGCAAAGCCCAGCGAGCGGCAGAGCCGCAGCATCTTGCTGTTCAGGGATAGCACATCCCCCTGCATTTCCTTGAAGCCGCGTTCCGACGCCAGGGTGATGAGGCGTCGCATCAGCTGGCTGCCGATGCCCTGACCGTGCATATCGTCTGCCACCGCCAGGGAGAATTCGCAGGACTCCCTCCCGGGATTGGCGACATAGCGCGCCACCGCCAACAGGCGGGCGTCCGGGGAGCCGTCGTCCCGCACCACCACCAGCGCCATTTCGCGATCGTAGTCGATCTGGGTAAAGCGCGCCAGCATGGCCGGGGAGATGTCGCCCATGCCGTACATGAAGCGAAAATACTTGCTCTGCGCCGACAGGCCGTCCACGAAGCGACGCTCGATGGTCGCATCCTCCGGCCGGATCGGTCGCACCCGCAGTTCAAGGCCACCGCGGGTGGTCAGCAGGCCCTCCAGCCCGCCTGGATAGGGGTGGATGGCCATGTGCCCGTAGCGTTCACCGCCCGGTGTCTGCGCCAACAGGTGCATCCACGCGTCCACCACGATCAGGCCGTTCTCGTCGACCAGCACCGGGTTGAGCACCAGGCGCTCGATCTCCGGTAGCTCACAGGCCATCTCCGACACCCGCATCAACAGCTCCACCAGGCTTCCGACCTGTGCGCGCGGCACATGGCGATGAGCCTCCAGCAAGCGGCAAACCCGGTTGCCTTCGATCAACTCCTTGCACAGGAAAACGTTCAGCGGCGGAATGGCCACCGAGGTATCGGCCAGGATGTCGGCGGCCATGCCCCCCGCCCCGCAGCGTATCACCGGGCCAAATACCGGGTCGCGCACAATGGCCACCACCACTTCCCGGGCGTGGACACGCTGTTCCATCGGCTCCACGGTCACCCCGCGCACATCCGCCTCCGGCGCCCGCTCCGCCACCACGGCCTCTATCTCGCGGTAGGCAATCGCCACCGACTCCGGCTCGCGAATATCCAGACGCACGCCTCCCACCTCGCTCTTGTGGGCGATATCCGGAGAGTTGATCTTGAGCACTACGGGCAGCCCCAGTTCCAGCGCCACCTCCCGGGCCTCGACCTCGCTGGTGGTGTTCACACTGCGCGAGGCGGGAATATCGAAGGCCGCCAGCACCGCCCGGCACTCCACCGCATCCAGGTGGCGGCGCCCTTCGGCAAGGGCGCCCGCAAGCAGCTGGCACGCCTGGGCCAGGCGCGGCTGGCGGTGATGCGCCAGCGGAGGCGGCGCCTGCATCAGCTTCTGCTGGTTGGCGCAATAGGCGGCGAGATAGCCAAAGCCATTCACGCCCTCCTCGGGGCTGCTGAAATGGGGAATGCCCTCGCGCTGCAGTTTCCAGCGCCCCTCGCGCACCTGGTGCTCCCCCATCCAGCTCGCCAGGATCGGCTTGCGGGCGCTGCGCGCCACCGCGATCACCGCCTCGGCGCAGGCACTGGGGTCGGTCATGCCCTGGGGGGTCAGCAGTACCAGCACCCCGTCGACCCCCCGGTCCGCCAGCACAAAGCGCAGGGCCTGTTCATAGCGCAGCGGATCGGCATCACCCAGCAGGTCCACCGGGTCGCCGTGGGACCAGTGGGAAGGCAACACCCGCCCCAGCGCCTGGATGGTGTCGGGGGAGAGCTGGGCCAGCGGCACGCCGCGCTCGGCGGCCTGGTCGGTGGCCATCACCCCCGGTCCGCCGCCGTTGGTGATGATCGCCAGCCGGTTGCCGGTCACGCGCACCCCGGAGGCCAGGGTATTGGCCGCCGCCAGCAGCTGGTTGACGGTATTCACCCGCACCGCGCCGGCCCGCTCAAGGGCCGCGCTGAACACCTCGTCGCTGCCGCGATGGCCACCGGTATGGGTGATCGCGGCGCGGCGCGCGGCCTGGTGACGGCCGGGCTTGATCACCACCACCGGCTTCAGCCGGGCCACGGCGCGCAGGCCGCTGAGAAAAGCCCGCGCATCGCTGACGCCCTCGATGTACAGCAGCACACTGCGGGTCAGGGCGTCCACCGACAGGTAGTCCAGCACCTGGCCGAAGTCCACGTCGGCGGTTGCGCCCAGGGATGCCACCGCGGAAAAGCCCCGCCCGGCGGACCAGGCGGCATCCAGCAGCGCTGTGCAGAAGGCGCCGGACTGGGACACCAGGGCCACCGGCCCGGGACGCACCTCGCTGCGGGCGAAGGTGGCATTCAGGCCCAGCTTGGGACGAATGACCCCCAGGCAGTTGGGCCCCACCAGCGGCACCCCGGCGGCTCGGGCAAGGGTGACAATCTCGTCCTGCAGCTGCTGGCCCAGCGGCCCGACTTCGCCAAAGCCCGCGGAGATCACCACCACGCCACCCACCCTGGCCGCCACGCACTCGCCCATGACCCCGAGAATGCACTGGGCGGGAATGGCCATGATCACCAGGTCCACGGGTTCACTGATATCGGCGATGGAGGCGTAGCAGACCTGCTCCAGAATACGCTCGTGCTTGCGGTTGATGGGGTACACCGCGCCGGCAAAACCCGCCGCACGCAGATTGTGCAGCACCTGGTAGCCCACCGAGTCCCGGCGCGGACTGGCGCCGATCACCGCCACCGACCGGGGCTCAAAGATCCGGCACAGCCTGTTTCCTCGCATGAACCTTCCCTGTTAAAGGTGGACGGGTACTCGTCTACAATGGAGTGAGTATAGCCGCCCGGACAGCGCCGGGCGCCTGCCAGACCAGCATAACCGCCCTCGGGAAGCCATTCCATGACCATTGCCTTCAT
>JBKDZQ010000599.1:0-2478 GCA_047971325.1 Parahaliea sp. | reverse complement strand
GACCACTCCATGGATGTGCAGTCGAAGGAGTTGAACCAGGACCTGCTGTCCGAGGTCAATCTGTTAGAGGATGACATCGCTGAGGGCGAGGAGGGTCTGGTGCAACTGCGCAACACCCTGTCCGAGGTCGATCTGCAGACGGTGGAGGCCCAGGGCCAGGCTTCCCGCATCAGCGACCAGGTCGAGGAATACCAGGCCCTGATCACCAGCCTGCGCAAGGAGGGGGTGACGGAGCGGGAGGATATCGACCAGCTCAAGGCCCAGCTCCGCTCGCTGGAAGAGGAACTGAAAAAACTGCAGGAGGCGGCCAACGAGAACAGCGGCCGCAGCGCGCGCAGCTATGTCGGCGAGGGCAACCGCCAGTACCTCACCGGTCTCAACCTGGGCGGCAGCCACATCGTCCTGCTGGTGGATGTCTCCTCCAGCATGCTCGCCGACCGGCTGGTGAACATCATCCGCCTGCGCAACATGGAGCCCGCCGTGCAGCGCCGGGCCGACAAGTGGGACCGCAGCCTGAACACAGTGGACTGGCTCACCGCCCAACTGCCGGCCAGCAGCCACTACCAGGTCATCACCTTCAACACCCAGGCCAGGGCGATCCTGCCGGGCACCGACGGCAAGTGGCTGGAGGTGGCGAACCAGCAGCAACTGGCGTCAATCTCCGGCGAGTTGCGCAAGCTCACTCCCCGTGGTGGCACCAGCCTGTTCAACGCCTTTGCCGCCCTGAAGCAGCTGTCGCCGGCGCCGGACAACATTTTCCTGATCACCGACGGCCTGCCCACCCAGGGCGCCAGCGCCCCCCGGGGCAGCAAGATTTCCGGCCCCGAGCGCCAGAAGCTCTACCATCAGGCGGTCAAGCAGCTGCCGCGCAATGTGCCGGTGAACGTCATTCTGGCGCCGATGGAGGGCGACCCGATGGCCGCCGCCGAATTCTGGCAACTGGCCCAGGCCACCCGCGGCTCCTTCATGAGCCCCTCGCGGGACTGGCCGTGAGGGCGGAGGCATAGCATGGCCAGGCGTCGCGCCACCGAGGAATTCTCCCTGTCCTTCCTGGACGTGATCTGCTGTGGCTTTGGCGCGGTGATCCTGCTATTGATGATCACCAAGACCGTGCAGCCACAGATCATCGAAGCTTCCACCGTGAACCTGGAGGGCAAGGTGGCCGAGCTGCAGGAGCAGCTGTTCGAGATTCGCGGCGAGAGCCGGGTGCTCAATCGCGACCTCAACGCCAAACACGAGCAGCTGTCCGAGCACGAGCAGAAGATCGCCATCCTGCGCGGCCAGCTGGCGGCCACCCGGGCCCGCTACGACAGCCTGCAGGTGCGAGACAGCAGCAACTCGGTGATCGCCGGGCAGCTGGCCGACGCGCGCCAGACCCTGACCGCGGAAATGGAGCGCCTGCTGGGCCGCCAGCACCAGTCGCAGAACAATCTGATCGGCGGCATTCCGGTGGACAGCGAGTACATCATCTTCATCATCGATACCTCCGGTTCCATGTTTTCCTACAGCTGGGACCGCATGATGAAGGAACTGGAGGCCACCCTGAGCATCTACCCCGAGGTCAAGGGCATCCAGATTCTCAATGACATGGGCAACTACATGTTCAGCCGCTACCGGGGTCAGTGGATTCCCGACACCCCCGGGCGACGACGCATCATCATGCAGAACCTGCGGAACTGGAACGTGTTCAGCAACTCCAGCCCAGTGGAGGGTATTACCCAGGCCATCCGCACTTTCTACGACCCGAACAAGAAGATCAGCATCTATGTGTTCGGCGACGAATTCACCGGCGAGTCCATCGCCCAGGTGGTGAGTACGGTGGACCGACTCAACCAGGAAAACGCCGATGGCAGACGCCGGGTGCGCATTCACGCCGTGGGCTTCCCGGTACAGTTCATACGGCCACCCAACCTGCAAACCACCGGCATCCGCTTTGCTGCACTTATGCGAGAGCTGACTTACCGCAATGGAGGCACCTTTGTCGGGCTCAATGATTTTCGGCCCTGACGGCCACTTTCGCGCCCTGTTGCGGCGATTCACCGTCGCCATGGCACTGGCCCTGCTGGCCGCCTGCGGCCCCACCGAGGTGGCGGTAAGGGGGCAGTTCCCCCCGCCGCTGCTGCAGCCACTGCCGCTGACGGTGGGGGTGTGGTACGACGAGTCCTTTCGCCAGCACGAATTCTTCGACGAGGCCAAGGGCCGCGCCGAATCCGGCTGGATTGTCAAAACCGGCGACGCCCAGCTGCAGATGTGGGATACCCTGCTGCCCGGCATGTTCCAGCACCTGGTGCACATGGACGCCAAGCCCGAGCCCGGACAGATGAACCAGGCGGTGGACGCAGTGCTGATTCCCCATGTGGACGAGCTGCAGTACACCATTCCCTCCCACACCAACATCAAGGTCTACGAAATCTGGATGCGCTACCGTTTCGAGCTGGTGAGCGCCACCGGCAAGCCGCTGGCCGAATGGACCATGAC
>JBKDZQ010000598.1:0-1793 GCA_047971325.1 Parahaliea sp. | reverse complement strand
CCGGTCGACCGGGCCCTGTTGCGCAGTGGCGCTGCGGTGGGCGACCAGCTTTGCGTCAGTGGCAGCCTGGGCGATGCCGCCGCCGCTCTGGATGTGTTGAACGGGCAGTGGTCGGGTGAGCCCGACCAGGCGCAGTATCTGGCGGGGCGCTTTTACCGGCCCACGCCCCGCTTGGCGCTGGGGCGGCAACTGCTGGGCGTGGCCAGCGCCGCCATCGACATCTCCGACGGTCTGCTGGCGGATGCCGGGCATATCGCCGCCGCCAGCGGCCTGCGCCTGCACATCGACCCCGCCCTGTTGCCCTTGTCGCCCGCCCTGGCGAAGTACCCGGACCGGCAACAGGCCCTGCGCTGGGCCCTGACCGGGGGTGACGACTACGAATTGTGCTTCACCCTGCCAACGGGCACGCCACTGCCGCCGGGCTGTACCCGGATCGGCGATGCCGTGGTTGGGGAGGGGGTGGCTTGTGGCCTCGACCTCGGGGCTGTGGCAGGCTACCGGCATTTCCAGGCTTAGGCGAATCGCCGCGAGCGCTTCCGCGCAGGAGAGCTTTACCGTGCCAGAAAATCCTTCCCCGGTGCCGCCCAGGCCCTTTCGCAATCCCGTGCAGTTTCTGGCTTTTGGTTTTGGTTCCGGGCTGTCACCCCGGGCGCCCGGCACCGTCGGCACCCTAGTGGCGGTGCCGCTCTACCTGCTGCTGGCGCCCCTGTCACTGGCGGTCTATTCGGCCATTGTGGTTGCCGCCTTCGTTCTCGGCGTCTTTTTATGCGGGCACGCCAGCAGACAGCTCGGTGTGCACGACCACGGCGGCATCGTCTGGGATGAATTTGTCGGCTACTGGATCGCCATGTGGGCCGCCCCCCAGGGCTGGTTGTGGGTGGTGCTCGGCTTTGTGCTGTTTCGCCTGTTCGATATCCTCAAACCCTGGCCCATCGGCTGGCTGGACCGGCGGGTGCACGGCGGGCTGGGGATCATGATCGACGACGTGGTGGCGGGGCTGATGGCCTGGGGCTGCTTGCAGGGGGTGGCGATGGTGTGGCACGGGCTGTAGTCCGCTTACTGCAGCAGGTTTTTGATGGTCGGCAGCAGTGTCACCGCTGTCAGCAAGGCCAGTATCCAATTGTGCAGCTTCAGCTGCGCCTCCAGTTTGCCGAACAGGGCATCCATACGGTTCTCCTGTTGCGCGAACCTGGCCTCCATATGGGCGTCGTATTCGTTGAATCTCGCGTCCAGATAGTCTTTGGTGACCAGATTGCCTACATAATAGCCAAAAGCCTGACCCATAAGCTCCGCCTGAACCTCAGCCTGCTGTTCCGGCACCCCGGCCTCTTTCAGGCGCCGGGCGTACTGCAGCGTGTCAAATGCAATTTCGGCCATACTACGCTCCCCTTGTCGCTCCGTATAGCGCTAGCATTGCACGATGCGAGTGTTGGGCGTACCTCTATAACGGCCATAGATGGCGGGGCCAACAGGCACGGTGGTTAGCGCAGGTACAGGACCTGGCATACAGGGGGCAGGGATGAAACTAGCGAGACAAGGGGTGGTTCTGGTGGTTTTCTGCCAGTGCCTGCTACTGGGCGCGGCGCGCGTGGGGGCGGCTTCGCTGGTGGTGGAGGCGCTGTTTCCGGGGACAGCGGTGATCACCATCGCCGGCACCCGCAAGACCCTGCGGGCTGGGCAGAGTCACGGTGGAGTTAAGTTGATCAGCGCCGATGCCAGGGCGGCGGTGGTGGAGATCGACGGCAAGCGCCAGACCCTGGGCCTGCACCAGCGGATTGCCGGCAGCTATTTGG
>JBKDZQ010000597.1:0-2765 GCA_047971325.1 Parahaliea sp. | reverse complement strand
ACTCGACACCCTGGATGCTGGCCTTGCCGGCGTTGACCACGAAGTTCTGCGTGCCGGGCGGGGTCTGCGAGGGAATGGCCAGCTCGATCTGCATGTCGTCGTAGTCCATGGTGAAGGCGGTCAGATTCAGGATGAGCGAGCCGTTGAACAAGGTGGTGCGCAGGCCCACTTCGTAGTTGGTGAGCTCTTCCGGTTTGTAGCCCTGGGAAATGTATTCGGCGTCCAGGGCCCTCGGAGAGAGACCGCCACTGCGAAAACCGGTGGAGGTGGTGAAGTAGGCCATGATGTCGTCGTTGAAGTGGTAGCGGGCTCCCACGCGATAGATATTCTTGGAGGCGGTGGTACTGCCGCCGGCGTTGGGACCAACCACGACGCTCGTCGGGTCGTCGGCGAGAGCCCAGCTGGTGGAATCCAGCTTCTTGGTCTCGTGGATGTAACGCAGGCCGCCGGTCAACACCAGGCGTTCATCCAGCAGTGCCAGGTCGGCTTCGCCAAAGACCGAGTAGGAGTCGGAGGTGGTGCGGCCGTAGTTGCGTGACAGCGGCGGGAACAGTACGCGGGAGGTCTGGTTGTTGGTGCCCTCCGCATAGGCGCTGAACAGGCCGACCTGCCAGGTCAAAATGGAGCCGGTGTCGCGACTCAGGCGCAATTCGTGGGTGAACTGCTCGAAGTCCCCCCAGCGACGGAAGTGATAGATGGGCAGGTTCTGCCCGTCGCCGTCCAGTCCCTGGTCGTCGTCGGACTTCATCAGGCTGCCGACATAGGTCACTGTGTGGTCGTCGGTGATATCAGTGATGATACGCGCGGTGAACTGGTGCTTTTCCAGTTCGTTCCACTGGCGCGTGTCGGCGGCGGCGGTGTCGCGGCTGCCGGTCCCGGACTCACCCGCCTCGGTACACTGCTGCCGGGTAACACCGTAGAGCGCCCCCACCTGGCAGAAGGCATCGTTGGGCGCGGACACGTTGAACACGGCGCCGGGTTCCCCCTCCAGATTGTTGTAGTCGTACATGACTTCCACCGTGGTGGTGTCATTGGGCGCCCACAGCAGCGCCACTCCGAAGTGCTGCGTCTTGCGGTACCACAGGTCGCCGCCCTCGGTGTTGTCGACATAGCCCTCGCCCTGGTCCGAGAGGCCGCCAGTCAGCTTGACCGCCCAGGAGTCCTCGCCGTAATTGTAAAGGAAGTCCGCCTGTGCCTTTTCGTAATCGCCGTAGCGCGCACGCACCTTGCCACTGTGTTCACCGAGCTGCGGTTTCACGCGGTGAATGTTGATCAGTCCGCCGACCACGTTCTTGCCGAACAGGGTGCCCTGCGGGCCGCGCAGGACCTCGATGCGTTCGATATCAATCATGTCGAAGACCTGCCCGGTGCCCGTGGCCAGCGGCACGTCGTCCACCGAAACCAGCACCGTGGGGTCGAAACCCTTGTCCACATCCTGGTAGCTGATACCACGAATGGAGAAACCGCCACCACCGGGGGTGCCCATCTCGATGGTGTCGAATACCACGTTGGGCGCAAAGGCCTGCAGACCGGTGGTATCGAGGGTGAAGGCCTGCTCGATATCACCACCGGCGATGGCGGTCACCGCCACCGGCACGTCCTGAATGCTCTCCTCTTTTTTCCGCGCGGTCACCACTACCTCTTCCAGTGTCAGTGCGGCGTAGCTCGGCGTGGCTATGGCGACAGCAACCGGTGCGCCAAGGGCGAGGCGAAGAAAGGTTCTCGGTTTCATGCCGTTTTCCTCAAATTAAAGTTATTGTTTGGCGGACATGCACAACACCAAGCGACCATACCGTCCCGCTTGATCCAGATCCGGACATTATTCTGGGGACAGTGCCGGAACAAAGTCAATAAAAACATTGGCGCCTGTTTTTTTATGGTAATAGTTGGCGCAAACTGCGGGCTTTGCGCAGCGGGTAGTGACTCGTGTAATGTCCATCTGGACCTTCCTTACGGCCACACAGGGCACTTCAAATCGAATGGCACCACCAGAGGAACACACTTGAATAGCCAGGATTTCCCGCAGCTCGCCTCCATCGAGCGTATTGAGCAGGGCTTCGAGGCCCTGGGCTATATCTGCAGCACCAAGATCGCCACCGCCGTGTTTCTGGCCTTCCAGTTGCGCAAGCCGGTGCTGGTGGAGGGCCCGCCGGGGGTAGGCAAGACCGAACTGGCCAAGACCTGCGCCGAGCTGCTGGCGGTGCCACTGATCCGCCTGCAATGCTACGAAGGTCTGGACGAAGCCAAGGCCCTGTACGAGTGGAAATACGGCAAGCAGTTGCTGTACACCCAGGTGCTGAAGGAAAAGCTCGGCGACCTGCTGCACGGCGCCCGCGGGCTGGCGGAATCGGTGGAGCGCCTGCACCAGTTCGGCGACATCTTCTACTCCGAGGACTTCCTCGAACCCCGCCCCCTGCTCAAGGCCATGCAGCAGGAGCGCGGCGCCATCCTGCTGATCGACGAAGTGGACAAGTCCGACTACGAGTTCGAATCCATGCTGCTGGAAATTCTCTCGGACTACCAGATATCGATTCCCGAGATCGGCACCGTCAAGGCCCGGGTGGCACCGATGGTGTTCCTCACCAGCAACAACAGCCGCGACCTCTCCGACGCCCTCAAGCGCCGCTGCCTGCACCTCTACATTCCTTTTCCCAGCGTGGCGCTGGAAGAGCGCATCGTGCGCAGCCGGGTGCCCGACATCGACGCCGCCCTGCGCCACCAGCTGGTGGCCTTCGTGCACAGCCTGCGGGAGCTGGACCTGAAGA
>JBKDZQ010000596.1:0-6741 GCA_047971325.1 Parahaliea sp. | reverse complement strand
GGCCATTGGCGGTGGATTCGGCTGTGATCAATACCTACCTACTGCGCCCGAGCAATGACACGTTGTCCCCGTCCTTGGAGCGGTTCATTGCCCGCCTGCGCTCGCAAGGCGGCAGCGCAGCAAGTGAGTGAGGCCAACGTGCTCGATGGACCAGCCATGGCTTCCAGTAACTGTAGGTAGACTGCGGTGGACACACGTCTGTTGCCAGATGGCTGGAACTGGTACACTTACTGGCCGGTTACAGTGCACCGAACCGGAAAACCCCATTTTTAATCAATGGGTTGGATGCGCGGATTTGTTCCCATCGCCCGCTCCAGCCTGACTGGCGGTATTTCAATCCCTACCTGCGTTCACTGCTGATCACCGCGCTGGCCTCCAGGGCTTTGGTGACCGGCGTCTTCGCCACGATTTCCAGCAGGCGCTGCCACTGCTCATCGCTCAGCGACCCGCTGGCGGAGAAGGTGCGGTGGATCCGGGGGCGGCCATCCTCCGGGAAGCTGAGGGCGAGCTCGGCCTCCACCTGGCCCAGTTCCCAGCCCTTGCGTTCGGCGTACATCTGCAGGGTGATGACGCTGCAGGAGGCCAGCGCGGCGAGATAGAGGTCGAAAGGGGCCGGACCGGCGTCCTTGCCGCCGAGTTTTTCGGGTTCATCCGCCACCAGGCTGTGGCGGCCCAGGGTGACGCTGTGAGCGTAGTTCTGGCCGGTCGAAGTAGTGCGGACGATTCTTGGTGTGGACATGGGATGTCCTCCTGCGGTTGAGGCGGGGGTGTCGGAAGCGGTCGGATCTGGTTGTGGCGCTGGTCCTGGCGCCCGGCTGGTTGCCCGTCGGCGATGGCCCCCGGCGCTGCATCGGGAGCCATCGGGGCGCTCAGCCGCGCTGGGAGTCCAGCACTTCGTTGTCGGTAATCACCTGCTGGGCCTTGCTGTAGCTCTCGATCAGCAGTTTGTAGGCGGGGAAGATGTGGGTATAGGCCTGCGCCCATTCCTGCGCATCGTCGCGGTGCCAGGTTTGTTGCAGTTCCGAGGCCACGGCGGCGGTATCCATGGGGACGACACCGGCCTGCACTACCCGGGCCAGGGTGATTTCCTGGGCCATCTTGCTGTAGGTGCCGGAGGCGTCGACCACGGCGAACACCTTGTAGCCTTCGGCCACTGCACTGATCGAGGGGAAGGCCATGCAGACACTGGTGATGGTGCCGGCGATGATCAGGGTCTTGCGGCCGGTGGCCTTGACGGCGGCGACAAATTCGGGGTTGTCCCAGGCGTTGATTTCACCCTTGCGCGCCACGTACTGGGCGTGCGGTGCGTTTTCATGAATTTCCGGAATCAGCGGGCCGTTGGGGCCCTGGGGGACCGAAGCGGTGGTGATCACGGGCAGTTTTGCCAAAGTGGCGATTCTTGCCAGTGCCGCCGCGCGTTCACGCAACTCGGGCATGGGCATGTCGCCCACGGTCTGGAACAGGCCGCTCTGGTGGTCGATCAGCAGCATTACCGAATCACTGGGATCGATAACCGGGCGGGCGCCATTGAAGTTCGCGGGGGTGGTCATGAAGGGCATCTCCTTGTGTGCCTGTTTGGCGTACGGCGGGTCTTTCCCTACCCGCCGCGAGTGCCAGTATCGCCGCGTTCCGGGGGCTGTGGTAGTTGGTGATTTCGAGCATCAGCGTCCTGCCAGTGGAACGCCGGATCGTTGCCTTGCTGAAGGAAAGTGCTGTCTGCATCAGGCCTGGTACTCCTTCAACTTGATATTGTCCTATCCGGTCCCTGTCTTTGGCACCGCAGGTCGAGACACGCCGCAAACCCACACCCGATAAAGCGGGGGTGGGCCCTCCCTGGGGGCTTGATCGCGACACGCCCATAAAGAGGGGCGGACTCTCCATGTCGCTTAGGGTCTCTTCCGCGGTGCCGGAGCCAGGACACTCATATCGGAGCACCTCTGGCTAATTACGTCATTATCAAGTTGAAGTACTACTGGCGGGACTCGAGCGTTGCCTCCAGTTCATCGATCATATCCTCGAATACCTTGAGGGCTTCGTAGATCGGTTCTGGTGTGGTCATGTCCACGCCGGCCTTTTTCAGCAGTTCGATGGGGTAATCGTTGCTGCCGGAGCGTAGCATGTCGAGGAAGCGCTCCCGGGCAGGCTCGCCCTCGGTGAGGATGCTCTGCGCCAGGGCATTGGCCGCCACGAAGGAGGTCGCGTACTGGTAGACGTAGAAGTTATCGGTACGCAGAAAGTGGGGAATGCGGCTCCACTCGCTGGCGTTGAGTGGTGTGGCATGAACGGTGTCGCCATAGTAGTCGCGAAATACCTGCGCGTAGAGCGCGTTGAGCTTGTCCTTGTTCAGCGCCTCGCCCGCCTCCACCAGGGCGTGCGCCTGCATCTCGAAGTCGGCGAAGGAGGCCTGGCGGTAGAAGCCGCTGCGGAACTGGTCCAGGTAGTTCTGCAACAGGTAGGCTTTTTCCCGTGGTGTTCTGGCCTGGGCCAGCATGTTCTGGAACAGGATGGCCTCGTTGGTCATGGAGGCGACCTCGGCGATGAAGGTGCGGTAACTGCCGTAGATATAGGGTTGGGTGTTCCGGCTCATCCAGGAATGCAGGGAGTGGCCGTACTCGTGGGCGAGGGTGGACACGTCGTCGAGGGTGCCGGAGTAGTTCATCGACAGGTAGGGTTTGGAATCGTACATACCCCAGGAATAGGCGCCGCCGCGCTTGCCGGCGCTTTCAAAGGCATCCACCCAGCCTTCCTCGAAACCCTGCCAGTACAGCGCCAGGTAGTCCTCGCCCAGGGGCGCCAGCGCCCTGGCGACGATATGCTTGGCGCCCTCGAAGTCGATGTCGTCGTAGGCGGATTCCACCATGGGGGCATACAGGTCCCACACTTCCAGCCTCTCGAGGCCCAGGGTCCTGCGCCGCAGTTCCAGGTAGCGCTGCAGCGGCGCCACCCGTTCGCGCGCCACCCTGATGACGTTGAGATAGACCGCTTCGGGAATGGCATTGGTGTAGGTGGCGGCCTGCAGGGCGGAGTCGAAGCCGCGGGCCCGGGCGGCGAACACCCGGCCCTTGACGTGCCCCTCGTAGTTGGCGGCGAGGGTGTTGCCGTGCTTTTCATATTCGATGAACAGACCCTTCCAGGCGGCTTCGCGGTGGTCGCGATCACGGCTGCTGAGGGCGGCCCCGTACAGGCCCTTGGTGAGCGGCACGGTCTCCCCGGCCTCGTTCTTCACCTGACCGAAGTTCAGGTCGGCGTTGTCCAGGGCGCCGAAGACACTACTGAACTTGCCGAGGGGGTCGGAAGCCATGGCGAGCAGGGTTTCCTCACGTTCGGACAGGGTGTAGGGCCGCATGCGCGACTGTTCATCAAGAAAGTGGCGATAGCTGTGCAGACCGGGGGTGGCCTCCACCATGGCCTGCAGCCTGTCCTCAGGAATGGCCACCAGCTCCGGGGTGACGAAGGCTGTTCGGGTCTGCAGTTCGGCATCCAGGGCCTGGGCGCGGGAAAAGCGGGCGCTATCGTCGCCCACGCGCATGTCCTCGTAGGACTTCAGCCCGGCGTAGACGTAGATACGCTCCAGCAGGCGCCACAGTTTTTCGTAGTCACCGATGGCTGCCAGCAGGACTTCCCCGCTCTCGCCGAGGCGTCCCTTGTAGCTATCGATCGTCGGCATGGCCTGCCGCAAACGCTGTACGTCGGCCTCCCAGTCATCGGGATTGGCGTACATGTCCTGCAGATCCCACTTGTACTGATGGGGGATATCGGCGCGCTCCGGTACCTGGGACATCGCGGACAGGGTGAGCAGGCCAAGACCAAGAGCGAGACCGGTCCGCCTCAGGGTGGAGGGCAGTGGCATGAGCGGTTCCTTCGGTGTTTGCTGTGGGTCTCAGGGTTCTTTGTTCAGGTGCGGGGTCTTGCCCTGCAACAGTTCCAGGGTCCACTGCTCCAGCAGGCGGAAGGTGGCCGTCGGGTCCTTGCGTTTCATCTCGAGCAGCTGCATTTCGGGCCCGGTGCCGACTGCAAGTTCTTCCACGCCACTGGCGAAGCCGTCGGCGATGACCCTGGCGCAGTCGTCGACGTCCATGCCCGCCTCAATGGCCGGATCGACCTTGTTGATGGGTTCGCCGCTGCCGGTGAGAGCATTGCGGCCCACTTCCGTGCGGATGGAACCGGGCACGATGGTGGTTACGTTGAGACCCAGGTGGGCGACTTCCACCCGCAGGGCATCGAAAAAGCCCATGACGCCATGCTTGGCGGCACAGTAGGCGGTGCGCAGGGGCGCGCCCACCTTGCCGGCCACACTGGAGGTGACTGACAGTATGCCGCTGCCCTGTCGCACCATCACCGGCAGCACCTGTTTGGTCAGGGCGATCTGGCCTAGCAGGTCGACGTTGATCATCTTGCGGTAGACGGACATGTCGGTGTCCACGCACAGGGAGCGCTGGGACATACCGGCGTTGTTGAGCAGCAGGTCGATACGCCCGAAGCGCGCCAGTACGTTGGCCACGGCGGCGGGCATGGCTGCCTCATCCGCCACGTCCAGCGGCTGCACCAGTACCGCTTCCTCCCGGGCACCGGCGTTGAGGCAGTGCTGCCGCACTTCCTGCAATTTTTCCTCCCTGCGGGCAGACAGGATCACCCGGGCACCGCGCCTGACGGACTCGACCGCGAAGGCGGCGCCGATGCCGGAGGAGGCGCCGGTCACCCAGACGGTGGCGTGGTTGAAGTCGAATGATTTGCTGTTGCCGGACATGGTTTGGACCTCGTGCGGTGGGAACAGTTGATGGCTGCCAGAGCGGGCCATCCTAGCATGATGCTGCGGCCGGAGGGCACAGGTGCTATTGTTGGCCCTGTGCAGGTGGGATCAGGGGGCGGGAGGAACCGCAATACCCCGGGCAGGGTCTCAACTGTGGGCAATGACAGGAGACATACAATGACAATATCGCCTCAGCAACCTGGTCATGACGAAGACAGCATGCGCGCCCGCCCGGAAGATAAACTGGGCGGTGTGGCGCCGAATCGTGGCGGCTTCCCGCTCAAGGCGCTGGTGCTGGTGGCTGTAATCGGCGCCGGGCTGTTCCTGCTGTTCTACCCGGATAGTGAGCCGGAGGCGCCGGCCCCGGAACCGCCGCAGGTGGCGGAAACCCGGGTGGAAATCCCGTCGGCAGAAGATATCCCCGAGCGGATGGATGACCCCCCGCCGGCGGTGGGGGTGGCAACGGACGAGGCGGTGGAGGGAACACTGCCCCCGGAGCCGGTGGAGCCCGCACTCCCGGCACCGGACGAGAGTGATTCGCTGTTGCGCGAGGAGCTCGCCGCGGTGGGTGCCGGCAGCGTGCTGGCGGGATTTGCACAGGGCGAGCAGCTGCTGGGCAGGCTGGTGGCGCTGGTGGACGGTGGCAGTCGCGGCCTGGTGTTGCGCAAGATACTGCCAATGCGGGCGCCCAGGGAGCCCTTTGCGATGGAAACGGTAAACGGCCAGCTGTTGTACATGAGCCAGGCCGGCTACCAGCGCTACGATAGTTATGTCGATGCAGTGGTGGCGCTGGATACCGACGCTATGGTGGGCAGCTTCCACCGCCTGCGCGCCCTGTACGAGGCGGCCTATGCCCAGCTGGACATGAAGGCCGAGGATCTCGACAACGCAGTGATCCGCATCCTCGACCGGATCATCGCCGCGCCGGAAATCAGCGAGCCCCTGGCGCTACAACAGAAGTCGGTGATGTACACCTATGCCGACCCGGCGATCGAGGCGCTGAGCCCGCTGCAAAAGCAGCTGCTGCGCATGGGGCCGGACAATACCCGGCGCCTCAAGGACAAGGCGAATGAGCTGCGCACGGCCCTGCTGGCGCGCTGACTTCGGCCGCGCGGCCTGTCACGCGTTCAGCGGTAGGCCGCCACAATCTCCCCGGTCATGCCATCGATCTGGCCGGTGGCGTAGTTGCCCAGCTGGTGCCGCAGATCTTCGGGAGTGTCGTAGCTAATGGTGGCGTCGGGGCCGGCGAATATGACGACATTGGGCAACAGCGGGTGGTCGATGTCGTCCCGCGCCACGAAGGGCAGTGCCGCCAGCGAATCACCTCGGCAGTGGTGTTGAGGCTGCCGGGAATGGCGAGTGTTGCGGGTTTGATGGGGGCAGATGTGGTAATGCTCCGAGTTGACACTGGTCCTCCCCTCCCACACAGTCTGGCCGGAAACTCTGTGAATGGAAGTCGTGATGCCCCCTATTGAACTGACTCTTGCGCTGGTGCTGCTGGTCGCCACACTCTGTCAGTGGCTGGCCTGGCGGGTGCGGCTGCCGGCAATCCTGTTCCTGCTGCTGTCGGGGCTGGTGCTGGGGCCGGTCAGTGGCTGGCTCAACCCCGATGAGCTGCTCGGGGATTTGCTGATGCCGATGGTGTCACTGTCGGTGGCCATCATCCTGTTCGAGGGCAGCCTGACCCTGGATATTGCGGAGATTCGCGGGGTCAGCCAGGTGGTGCAGCGCCTGATCAGTGTCGGCGCACTGGTGACCTGGGTGATCGTGGCCACCGCCACCCACTATATTTTCGATTTTTCCTGGCAGGTCAGCGCCCTGTTCGGGGCCATCGTGATCGTCACCGGCCCCACCGTGATCGTACCCATGCTGCGCTCGGTGCGCCCCACCCGTAAGGTGGCCAACATCCTGCGCTGGGAGGGGATCGCCATCGACCCTGTCGGTGCGTTGATGGCGGTAATGACCTACGAGTTCATTCTCGCCAGCAGCCA
>JBKDZQ010000595.1:0-2117 GCA_047971325.1 Parahaliea sp. | reverse complement strand
CGATGCCCTCTTCCGGTGTGATGGCGGCGAGCAGGGTCTGTACATTGATAGTCGCGGCCTGCTTGCCCAGCAGGTCGCTGGCTTCCTGGTTGTAGAACAGTATGGTGCCGCTGATGTCGGTGACGATCACTCCGGACCCCAGCCGGTCGATGGCGTTGTCGATCAGTTCGCGAAATTCCCGGGCGGTCTGGAAGGCGCTGCGGATGCGGGTAAGGTCGACGTCGCCGCGATAGTTGCGCTGGGTGGCCTCGCCGCTGCCATAGGCGAATAGGCGGTTCACCGTCCGCGCGGGACTGGGTGCCGAGGGTTGCCAGTGCAGGTGCAGTGTCCTGGTGATATCACCGTTGTGAAAGCTGCGCCAGCTGTGCTGCCGCAGATGCTGCCACTGGTCGCTGCGATTCCTGCGTGAGGAGGGACTGGTCGGCACCTCCAGGTGCCAGGTTTCCAGATAGCCGGCTTCGACCAGCAAGCGGGCGCGCTGCTCCAGCCCCTCCCAGTAGACGTCGCTGGCATACCAGGGGCGGCCGATGTCCAGCGCCTTCAGCTGGTCGCGAATCAGTCGCATCACCGCCCGCAGGTTCAGCCAGCTCCACAGGGGGAAGGCGATCAGCAGTGCCAGTACCGGTGGCGCCGGGGAGATCCACAGCCGCCCGAGATGCAGGATCACCAGAGTGGAGGCGACGATGGCGAGGATGATACCGGTGAGCGTCAGCACCTCCCGCTGCGGCGGTGTATGGGTTACCCACAGCACACACAGCAGGGTGACGGCAAAGAACAGCAGGTCGCGCAGGCTATCGGTGGCGGGCTGTATCAGTCGATCACCGGCCAGTGCGCTGTAGGCATTGAGGTTCCACTCCACTCCGGGGATGCGGCCCTTGGCGGTGGCGATATTGTCCCCGAGGCCCGCGGCGGTAATGCCCACGAACACCAGCCTGTCGCGGAACTGCTCCGGCGGCACCCGCCGCTTGATCACATCGACATAGGATACCTTGGGGGTGATGGCGGTTTTCTCCTCGGCCAGGGGGGTGTTCAGGGGTACCAGGTTGAAGTAATCGCGAACGATGCGGGAACCCGGGTTGTCGGTGGAGGTTTGCGGATTGCGGGCGCCCGGCAGGCTCGGCCGGGGGGCCGACATCAACTGCAGTGCCGCCAGAGTGAAGTGCGGCCAGCGGGCGGCATTGACACCCTCCCGCAGGAACAGGCCGCGGGCGACACCGTCCGGGTCGATTTCCACATGCACATGGCCCAGCGCCGCGGCGGACAGGGCGAT
This sequence comes from Parahaliea sp., assembly GCA_047971325.1. Classification (GTDB taxonomy): domain Bacteria; phylum Pseudomonadota; class Gammaproteobacteria; order Pseudomonadales; family Halieaceae; genus Parahaliea. The sequence goes on along the minus strand of JBKDZQ010000595.1, from coordinate 847 downwards.
GGCGCCAGAGGGAAACACTTCGCGTATTCTGCCCAGTGGCCCCAGGTTGGCGAAGTGGATCGGCAGCACTACCCTGCCGTGGGCACGTATCTCTTCGGCCAGCAGGGCGTCGACCTCCGGATATTCCACCTCCGGCTCGGAAAAAATGATATCCATGGCCACCACCTTGGCGCCGGCCTCGCGCAGCTGTCGCAGCAGTTCGACATGGCGCTCCCGGGGCCAGGGCCAGCGGCCGAGTTCCGCCAGGCTCTGGTCGTCGATGGCCACCAGCACGGTGGCGGGGGCCGGTGCCTCGGAATCCAGGCTGATGGCCAGGTCGTAGAGCATGCGCTCCAGTGGCGCGGTGAACTGGGTGTGGGCGATGAACAGGCAGAGCAAACCGACCACAGCTCCCAGCGCTGTTCTGCGCGCCAGGACCCGCGGTGCCAGCAACATCATCGGACTCCGGGTTTACAGCGTGAGCAGGATGGCGAACAGGGACACGAAGATAGCCAGGCCGACGGTGTCAAAGGCCGAAAACGCTATCGGATCGCAGAAAGGGCTGGGGTTGTTGTGTTCGTTGACAGCGGCCACCCGCGCATAGAGTGTGCCGCGGGGCAGATCGGAAAGGGTAATGGTGTTGTCGGGCACTGTGCGGCTGGTGACGATGCTCGAAAACAGCCGGTCGCCGGCAATTTCGACCCGGTAGCCGTGGACCCCCGGCAACGCGTCCCAGTGCAGGCGGTGGGTGTGTTGCCCGGCCTGGCTTGCGCGCAGGTTCTGCACCGTGCCGAAGGAGGTTTCCACGCACACCGGCACTTCGGTGGCCCGACCGCGAAACGCCTCCTTGCTGGTGAGGCTGATGTGG
>JBKDZQ010000594.1:0-14800 GCA_047971325.1 Parahaliea sp. | reverse complement strand
GATAACGGTGGCGCCCAATCCGCCGCACCCGCGATTTCCTTCCAGAAACACCCTTGCACAAAAAAGCCGGGAACGATGCCCGGCTTTTTTGTGCAAGGGTGCGCGATCGACTATTCGTCGTCGCCGTCCACGTTCTCGACCTGGGGGCGGTCGACCAGCTCGACGTAGGCCATGGGCGCATTGTCGCCAGAGCGATAGCCGCACTTGAGGATGCGGATATAGCCGCCGGGACGGGCCTGGTAGCGCGGCCCCAGCTCACCGAACAGCTTGCCCACGGCTTCCTTGCTGCGCGTGCGGTTGAAGGCCAGACGGCGGTTGGCCACGCTGTCGTTCTTGGCCAGGGTAATCAGTGGCTCGGCGTAGCTGCGCAGTTCCTTGGCCTTGGGCAGGGTGGTCTTGATCAGTTCGTGCTCCACCAGAGACACGGTCATGTTGCGGAACATGGCCTTGCGATGGGCGCTGTTCCGGTTCAGCTGACGTCCACTGTGACGATGACGCATTTTTCCAATCCTATCTGTTTGTGCTATCTCAGCACACGGTCATTTCTCTGAGGGCCCGGCGTTATACGCTCAGCACCCGCTCGTCGTTTTTCAGGCTGGCGGGCGGCCAGTTGTCCAGGCGCATGCCCAGGGACAAACCCCGCGACGCCAGGACATCCTTGATTTCGGTCAGTGACTTTTTGCCCAGGTTCGGGGTCTTGAGCAATTCAACCTCGGTGCGCTGAACCAGGTCACCAATGTAGTAGATGTTCTCGGCCTTGAGGCAGTTCGCGGAGCGGACCGTCAACTCCAGATCATCCACCGGGCGCAGCAGGATGGGGTCGACCTCGTCCTCCTCCACCACGGACTCGGACTCGGATTCGCTCTCCAGGTCGACAAACACCGCTAGCTGATGCTGGAGGATGGTCGCGGCGCGACGAATGGCCTCTTCCGGATCGATGGTGCCATTGGTTTCCAGGTCCAGCACCAGCTTGTCCAGATCGGTGCGCTGCTCGACCCGGGCCGCCTCCACCACATAGCTCACCCGGTGAATCGGGGAAAAACTGGCGTCCAGCTGCAGGCGACCGATGGAGCGGGTTTCCTCCTCGGGGTTGTCGCGCGAATCCGCCGGGGAATAGCCGCGACCACGGACCACGGTCAGGCGCATGCTGATCTCGGAACTGCCATTGAGGTGGCAGATCACGTGATCCCGGTTGCGGATCTCGATGTCGTGATCCACCTGAATGTCGCCGGCGGTCACCGCACCCGGACCCCGCTTGCTGAGGGTCAGCTCCGCCTCGTCCTTGCCGTTCATCACCAGGGCCACGCCCTTGAGGTTCAGCAGGATCTCGATCACATCTTCCTGCACTCCTTCGATGGCGCTGTACTCGTGGAGCACGCCGTCGATTTCCACCTCGGTAATGGCACAGCCGGGCATGGAAGACAGCAAAATACGACGCAGGGCGTTGCCCAGGGTATGGCCGAAACCGCGCTCCAGCGGCTCCAGTGTCACCTGGGCGCGCGAACCGGTCTTCTCTTCAACATTGATCACGCGCGGGGTCAAGAAATCACTTACTACTGTCTGCATTCTGGTACCTGTAATAGTAGGTTAGTCCGAAGTCCGATTACTTGGAGTACAGTTCCACAATCAGGTTTTCGTTGATGTCGGCGGACAGGTCCTGGCGATCAGGTGCGGACTTGAACACCCCTTCCAGCCTGTCGGCGCTGACGTCGATCCACTCGGACTCGCCGCGCTGGGCGGCCAGTGCCAGCGCGGACTGCACACGCAGTTGCTTCTTGGCCTTCTCGCGCACGGCTATCACATCACCCGCCTTCACCTGATAAGAGGGCACGTTGACGGCGGCGCCGTTCACCAGGATCGCCTTGTGGGTCACCAGCTGGCGGGCTTCCGCGCGGGTGGAACCGAAACCCATGCGAAACACCACGTTGTCCAGGCGGGACTCCAACAGTTGCAGGAGGTTTTCACCGGTGGCGCCTTTGAGGCGGGCGGCTTCCTTGTAGTAGTTGCGGAACTGCCTCTCCAGGATGCCGTAGATCCGGCGCACTTTCTGCTTTTCGCGCAACTGGACGCCGTAGTCGGACAGGCGACCGCGACGGGCGCCGTGCTGGCCGGGGGCGGTTTCGGGTTTGCACTTGCTTTCCAGTGCACGTACACCGCTTTTCAGGAACAGGTCGGTTCCCTCACGACGGGAGAGCTTGCACTTGGGACCAATATATCGAGCCATGTCAATTCTTCCTGTAAGCGTTATACGCGGCGTTTCTTGGGCGGGCGGCAGCCATTGTGCGGCACCGGCGTCACGTCGGTAATATTGCTGATCTTGTAGCCGCAGGCATTGAGTGCACGCACCGCGGACTCGCGGCCCGGGCCGGGCCCCTTGACCTGCACGTCGAGGTTTTTCAGGCCGTATTCCTTGGCGGCCTCACCGGCGCGCTCGGCGGCCACCTGGGCGGCAAAGGGCGTGCTCTTGCGCGAGCCGCGGAAACCGGAGCCACCCGAGGTGGCCCAGCTCAGGGTGTTGCCCTGACGGTCGGTAATGGTAATGATGGTATTGTTGAAGGACGCGTGTACATGCGCGATACCGTCGACGACAGTTTTGGTTACCTTCTTGCGAGTGCTCTTGGCACCTGGCTTGGCCATGCTGTTGTTCCTGCTTTAATATCAACACTGCATCAGGGTGTGCAGCTACACTAAAAAGGATTCGCTGCGGTGTGAATCTACTTGCGAATCGGTTTACGCGGCCCCTTGCGGGTCCGTGCGTTGGTCTTGGGACGCTGGCCGCGCAGCGGCAGGCTGCGGCGATGGCGCAGGCCGCGGTTGCAACCCAGATCCATCAGACGCTTGATGTTCATGGAGACTTCCCTGCGCAGGTCACCCTCGACAGTCATCTCGGCCACCTTGTTACGCAGGGCATCCATCTGTTCTTCCGACAGATCGGACACCCTGGCACTTTCGGCCACGCCGGCCTCCAGGCACAAGCGGCGCGCCTGGGTGCGGCCCACACCGTAGATGTAGGTCAGTGAAATAACAGCGTGCTTGTTATCGGGTATGTTGACACCGGCAATACGAGCCATCCAACTCTCTCCAAATACTCAGTTCTTCGCTATCGACAGCGCAACACCAAGCCCCTGATTTGACTCAGTTTCAAAGGCTGGGCGAGAAAGGCGCTGAATTCTAGCGACATGTTAATCAAAAATCAACCACCGACGAAGGATTTATTCGTCGATGGCACATCAGCCCTGGCGCTGCTTGTGGCGCGGATCGGTATTGCAGATCACACGCACGACACCATTGCGACGGACAATCTTGCAATTTCTGCAGATTTTCTTGACCGATGCACGTACTTTCATCTTTCGTTCTCCGTTAATCCGGCGGTATCAACGCACCCGGCCGGAACCTCCATAGTTTTTCAGGTTGGCCTTTTTCATCACAGACTCGTACTGCTGCGACATCAGGTGGCTCTGTACCTGGGCCATAAAATCCATTACCACGACCACCACGATCAGCAGCGAGGTACCGCCCAGATAAAAGGGCACGTTCCACATCACCACCAGGAACTGCGGCAGCAGACAGACCAGCGCAATATAGGCTGCACCGAACACCGTCAGCCGGGTCAGAACGCCGTCGATGTAGTTGGCTGTCTGCTGGCCCGGGCGAATGCCCGGCACAAAGGCGCCGGAGCGCTTCAGGTTGTCGGCCACTTCCTGCGGGTTGAACATCAACGCCGTATAGAAGAAGCAGAAAAACACGATCAGGGCTGTGAACAGCAGGATGTTCAACGGCTGGCCCGGGCCGATGGCCACGGCCAGGTCCTGCAGCCAGTCCGCGCCCCCGGAGGAGCCGAACCACTGGGCCAGCGAAGCCGGGAACAGCAAAATGCTGCTGGCGAAAATCGCCGGGATCACACCGGCCATGTTCACCTTCAGGGGCAGGTGCGAACTTTGCGCCTGGAACATCTTGCGACCCTGCTGCCGCTTGGCATAGTTCACCGTGATACGGCGCTGGCCGCGCTCGATGAACACGATCATGTAGATCACCGCTATCGCCAGCGCCAGGATGAACATCAGGATGAGGATATTCAGTTCGCCCTGTCGCGCCTGCTCCAGCGACTGACCGATCGCCGTGGGCAACCCGGCCACGATACCGGCGAAAATCAGCAGCGAAATGCCGTTGCCAACACCTTTTTCGGTGATCTGCTCACCCAGCCACATCATGAACACCGCGCCAGTGACCAGCGAGGTGATCGCAATCAGGTAAAACAGCGGGGTCACGCTGTAGGCCATGCCCTGATTACCCATGCCGACCGTCATCCCGGTTGCCTGGACAATGGCCAACACCACGGTCAGATAGCGGGTGTACTGGCTGATCCTGCGTCGCCCGGACTCACCCTCCTTCTTCAGCTGTTCCAGCTGAGGGGTCACCGCGGCCATCAACTGCATGATGATCGAGGCGGAAATATAGGGCATGATGCCCAGCGCCAGGATACTCATCCGCTCCAGCGCGCCACCGGAAAACATGTTCGCCAGCCCCAGGATGGTGCCCTGGTTCTGGTTGAACAGCGCTGCCAGCTGATTGGGGTCGATCCCGGGCACCGGTATGTGCGTGCCGATGCGATAGACGATGATCGCCAGCAGGACGAAACGCAGGCGAGCAAACAACTCGCCCATGCCTGCCTTGTTACCGCTTCCGGGCAGTTGACCAGTCGCCATTTAGTCCTCTACTTTTCCGCCGGCCTTCTCGATGGCTTCGCGAGCACCCTTGGTTACCGCCAGCCCCTTCACGGTGAGCGCCTTGTTCAGCTCGCCGGAGAGAAAGACCCGGGCACGCAGCACGTCGTTACGCACAATATTGGCATCGATCAATGCAGCCAGATCCGCCACTTCGCCGGTGACCGCATTGAGCTCACTCAGGCGCACCTGAGCCGTGGTACGGGAGATACGCGAGGTAAAACCGTACTTTGGCAGGCGCTTTTGCAAGGGCATCTGTCCGCCTTCGAAACCGGGCTTCACCCGGCCACCGGAACGGGACTTCTGGCCCTTGTGGCCGCGGCCGCTGGTCTTGCCAAGACCGGAGCCGATACCCCGGCCCACGCGCTTGGCGTCCTTGCGCGAACCCGGCGCCGGACTCAGGTTGTTCAGTCGCAGTACGTCAGACATGATTTATTCCTCAACCCGTACCAGATAGTTCACTTTATTGATCATGCCACGCACGGAGGGAGTGTCTTCCACTTCCACGGTATGGCCGATACGGCGCAGGCCGAGACCGCTGACACAGGCCCTGTGCTTCGCCAGACGACCGTACACGCTCTTGATCTGCGTTACCTTGATAGTTGCTTTAGCCATGACAAGCCAACCCAATCTCTAGTTCAGAATTTCTTCAACGGTCTTGCCGCGCTTGGCCGCCACATCGTCGGGTGCCGCCATGTCGCGCAGGCCGTTGAAGGTTGCGCGCACCACATTGACCGGGTTGGTGGAACCGTAGCACTTGGCCAGGACGTTGTGCACACCGGCAATTTCCAGCACCGCGCGCATGGCACCACCGGCGATCACACCGGTACCTTCGGAAGCCGGCCGCATGTACACCTTGGAGGCGCCGTGAGCTGCCTTTACCGGGTGCTGGATGGTGCCGTTGTTCAGCTCGACGCTGATCATGTTGCGACGGGCTGCTTCCATTGCCTTCTGGATGGCAACAGGCACCTCGCGGGCCTTGCCGCGGCCGAAGCCGACACGGCCCTTGCCATCGCCCACCACGGTGAGAGCGGTGAAGCCGAAGATCCGGCCCCCCTTTACCACCTTGGCAACACGGTTGACCTGCACCAGCTTTTCCTGGAGGTCACCTTCCTGTTGCTGCTGCTGTTGCTGCTTTTTCTGTTCGTTAAACGCCATTTCGATACCCTAGAATTCCAGTCCACCTTCACGGGCGGCATCGGCCAGCGCCTTAATGCGCCCGTGGTACTTGTAACCGCTGCGATCGAAAGCCACCTTGTCGATACCGGCTGCCTTGGCACGCTCCGCAACGAGCTTCCCCACCGCTGCCGCGGCATCCTTGTTGCCGGTGCTGCCGCTGCGCAGGCTGCCGTCCAGAGTGGAAGCGCTGACCAGTACCCGGTCGCCCGCCGGTGCGAACACCTGGGCGTAAATGTGACGCGGAGTACGGTGCACGGTCAGGCGACTCACGCCCTGGGTGCGCATACGGGTGCGGGCGCGACGGGCGCGGCGCAACCTTGAATCGTTCTTTGCACTCATCTTGATACCTGCTTACTTCTTCTTGGCTTCTTTACGACGAACGTGCTCGTCGGCGTAACGAATACCCTTGCCCTTGTAAGGCTCCGGCGGGCGGTAGGCGCGGATTTCCGCGGCCGCCTGGCCGACAGCCTGCTTGTCAATCCCCCTGACCACGATTTCGGTCTGGGTGGGCGTCTCCACACTGATGCCTTCGGGCAACTGGTGGTCGACCGGATGGGACAGGCCCACCGTCAGGTTGATGGTGTTACCGGACGCCCTGGCACGGTAACCAACGCCGTTCAGGACCAGTTTTTTCTCCCAGCCCTCGCTGACACCTTTGACCATGTTGCTCAGCAGTGCACGGGTGGTGCCAGCCAGCGCCTTGAAACTGTCGCCGGCATAGGCAACGGTCAGCGTGTCGTCTTCCTGCCTGATCTCCAGGCCCTCTTTCAGCGCCAGCGCCAGCGCACCTTTGCTGCCTTTTACGGTCAGGTCGCGGCCGTCAACCTTGACCTCGACGCCGCGGGGCAGCTCTACCGGGTTTTTTGCGACTCTAGACATGTTGAATGCTCTTCAAATCAGTAAAACTTAGAAAACGGTGCAGAGCACTTCACCGCCAACGCCAGCAGCGCGGGCCTCACGATCGGTGATCACACCCCGTGATGTGGAGACTATGGCCACACCCAGGCCACCGCTCACCGATGGCAATTCATCCTTGCCCCTATAGTTGCTCAGGCCGGGACTGCTGATACGATCAATCTCTGCAATAACGGGCTTGCCGTTGAAGTACTTCAGCTCAATGGCCAGACGGGGCTTGCCGTTGTCACTCAAAGCACTGAAGTCGACGATGTAACCCTCCTCCTTCAGTACACTGGCAACTGCGGCTTTCAGCTTGGAACCGGGCATTTCCACCCGGGTCTTGCCGGCCATCTGTGCGTTGCGAATGCGGGTCAGCATATCTGACAGCGGATCTTGCATACTCATCTTGAATTCTCTCCGTTACCAGCTGGACTTAACCAGACCAGGTACATCACCGCGCATTGCAGCTTCGCGCAGCTTGTTACGGCACAGGCCAAATTTGCGATATACCGCGTGGGGGCGACCAGTAACCTGGCAACGGCGCTGCCGGCGCACCGGGCTGGCATCACGGGGCAGCTTCTGCAGGGCGATCTGGGCCTCCCACTTCTCGTCGTCGGAAGCGCTCTGCTTGCTCAGAATTGCCTTCAGAACAGCACGCTTCTTGGCGTACTTAGCTACCATCCGTGCACGCTTGTCTTCACGCGCAATCATCGATTTTTTAGCCATGAATAAAGCCTCTTAACCTTTCAGGGGGAAGTTGAAAGCACGCAGCAGGGCGCGACCTTCATCATCCGTACGAGCGGTGGTGGTAATGGTGATATCCATACCGCGCAGGGCATCTACCTGGTCGTAATCGATTTCCGGGAAAATAATCTGTTCCGCCACACCCATCGCGAAATTGCCGCGGCCGTCAAAGGACTTGGGGCTGATGCCACGGAAGTCACGAACCCGGGGAATGGCAATGGAAATCAGGCGCTCCAGGAATTCGTACATGCGATCGGAACGCAGGGTGACCTTGCAGCCGATGGGCCAGCCGTCGCGAATCTTGAAACCGGCGATGGACTTGCGCGCCTTGGTGATGATCGGCTTCTGGCCGGAGATCTTCTCCATGTCGGCGACGGCATTCTCCAGCACTTTCTTGTCGCCCACAGCCTCACCGACTCCCATGTTCAGGGTGATCTTGGTGATGCGGGGAACTTCCATCACATTGTCCAGGTCCAGCTCTTCTTTCAGCCGGGGAGCGATTTCGCTCTTGTACTTGTCTTTCAACGTTGCCATGTCTTCTACCTGTAAACTCGGTTGGCCAACTGCGGAATCAATCGATCGCTTCGCCGCTGGACTTGAAGATACGCACCTTGCTATCTCCATCTACCTTGAAGCCCACACGGTCGGCCTTGCTGGTGGCGGGGTTGAAAATCGCCACGTTGGAAACCTGGATCGGAGCTTCCTTCTCAACAATGCCACCGGCCACGCCCGCCTGCGGGTTCGGGCGCGTGTGTTTCTTCACCATGTTGATGCCGGCGACAATCACTTTATTGTCAGCGAGCACCTTGCGAACCTTGCCGCGCTTACCCTTGTCCTTCCCGGCCAGGATAATCACTTCGTCATCGCGCTTGATCTTCAACATCTCTCGTCCTCTCCTCGACCTGGTCAGATAACTTCCGGGGCCAGAGAAATAATCTTCATGAACTTCTCGCCGCGCAGTTCACGGGTAACCGGACCAAAAATACGGGTGCCGATCGGCGCTTCCTGGTTGTTCAGCAGCACGGCGGCGTTGTCATCAAACATCATGAGGGAACCATCGGCGCGACGAACACCCTTGCGGGTACGCACCACCACTGCGGTCATTACCTGGCCCTTCTTGACCTTGCCGCGTGGAATCGTTTCCTTCACGGTCACCTTGATCAGGTCACCAACACGGGCGTAACGACGCTTGGAGCCACCCAGCACCTTGATGCACATCACCCGGCGGGCGCCGCTGTTGTCGGCAACTTCCAAATACGACTGTGTTTGAATCATTTTTTACTCCAAACTGCGGCTCTCGCCGCGCTACCTTGCTGCCTGCGCTCAAACGACCGGGGTCGCGCTTTCCACCACTTCCTGCAGCTTCCAGGTCTTGGTCCTGGAAAGCGGACGGGACTCGATTACCTTCACGATATCGCCGATACCACACTCGTTGTTTTCGTCGTGAGCGTGGATCTTGGATGATCGGGTGATGTACTTGCCGTACACCGGGTGCTTTACCCGGCGCTCGATCAGCACGACGATCGTCTTGTCCATCTTGTTGCTGACAACCTTGCCGGTTGCCGTACGGATACGCTTTTCTGCACCTGACATGATCAATTACCTGCCTTCTGTTTCAGCACGGTCTTGACGCGCGCGATGTCGCGCTGGTTCCGCTGGAGCAGGTGGGTCTGCGCCAGCTGACCAGTGGACTTTTGCATGCGCAGCTTGAACTGCTCTTCACGCAGATTGAGCAGCTGCTTGTTCAGGTCCTCTGCGGACTTTTCACGCAATTCGCTTGCTTTCATCACATCACCGACCGTTTGACAAATGTAGTGGATACCGGGATCTTGGCGGCGGCGAGGGCGAAAGCCTCGCGCGCCAGTTGCTCGGAAACACCCTGCACCTCGTACAGCACCTTGCCGGGCTGGACCTGGGCCACCCAGTACTCCACATTACCCTTACCTTTACCCTGACGCACTTCCAGCGGCTTGCCGGTGATCGGCTTGTCCGGAAAGACGCGGATCCAGATTTTGCCGCCACGCTTGATATGGCGGGTCATGGCGCGACGGGCCGCTTCGATCTGGCGCGCGGTAAGACGACCGCGGCCAGTCGCTTTCAAACCGTATTCGCCAAAGCTCACCTTGCTGCCACGCAGGGCCAGGCCGCGGTTGCGGCCCTTCATCATCTTGCGAAATTTTGTACGCTTAGGTTGAAGCATCTGCGTAACCCTTAATTAGTTGCTGTCTTCTTGGCGCTGTCGGCCGCGTCGTCGTTGCCGATCACCTCGCCTTTGAAAATCCACACCTTCACACCGATGATGCCGTAAGTGGTGGACGCCTCGTAGGTTGCGTAGTCGATATCCGCGCGCAGGGTATGCAGGGGCACGCGGCCTTCGCGATACCACTCGGTACGGGCAATCTCGGCCCCGCCCAGGCGACCGCCAACCTGTACCTTGATGCCCTCAGCGCCCTGGCGCATGGCGTTCTGCACCACTCGCTTCATGGCGCGGCGAAACATCACCCGGCGCTCCAGCTGCTGGGCCACATTCTGGGCTACCAGCTTGGCATCGAGATCCGGCTTGCGGATTTCCTCAATGTTGATATGCACCGGCACGCCCATCTTCTCGGTCAGGGTCTTGCGCAGCTTGTCTACGTCCTCGCCCTTCTTGCCGATCACGATGCCGGGACGGGCGGTGTGGATGGTGATGCGCGCGGTCTGGGCCGGACGCTCGATCACCACGCGGCTCACAGAAGCGTTTTCCAGCTCCTTTTCGATGAAGGCGCGCACTTCCAGATCGCTGATCAGGTGCTTCGAGTAGTTCCTGCTGTCCGCATACCAGACCGAGTTGTGATCCTTTACGATGCCCAACCGGAGTCCGACGGGGTTTACTTTCTGACCCATGTGGTCCTCTCCTAACCTTTAGCCTTCGCTGTCTGCAACTTTCACTGTGATATGACAGCTGCGCTTGAAGATGCGGTCCGCACGGCCCTTGGCACGCGGGCGCAGACGCTTCATGGTCATACCTTCGTCCACGAAGATGCTGGCGACTTTCAGTTCGTCCACATCGGCACCTTCATTGTTCTCGGCATTGGCAATGGCGGAGTCGAGCACCTTCTTGACAATGTGAGCAGCCTTCTTGGGGCTGAATTCCAGCAGTGCAAGCGCCTTTTCAACGGGCATACCGCGCACCTGGTCGGCGACCAGGCGGGCTTTTTGCGCCGAGATGCGCGCGCCTTTCAGTCTTGCTGCAACTTCCATTTTCCTAAAACCTCGCTTAACAGCCCGGCGCCTAGCGCTTGGCCTTCTTGTCCACGATATGGCCCTTGAACGTGCGGGTCGCCGCAAACTCGCCCAGCTTGTGACCAACCATGTCCTCGTTGATCAGCACCGGAACGTGCTGGCGACCGTTGTGCACAGCAATCGTCAGGCCCACCATATCGGGAGCAATCATGGAACGGCGCGACCAGGTTTTGATCGGGCGACGGTCGTTGCTCTCGATCGCAGCTTCGACCTTCTTCATCAAGTGCAGGTCGATAAAAGGACCTTTCTTCAGTGAACGCGGCACAATCTCTTTCCTCTAATCTGGTTAACAGCAACCGTTATTTCTTGCCACGACGGCGCACAATAAGGCTGTCGGTGCGCTTGTTCTTGCGGGTCTTGTAACCCTTGGTCGGGGTACCCCAGGGGCTGACCGGGTGCCGGCCACCGGAGGTGCGACCCTCGCCACCACCATGAGGGTGATCGACCGGGTTCATCGCCACACCGCGAACAGTCGGGCGCACACCGCGCCAGCGCGTCGCGCCAGCCTTGCCCAGCTTGCGCAGGCTGTGCTCGGTGTTGGACACCTCACCCAGAGTGGCGCGACAGTCGGACAGCACCTTACGCATCTCGCCGGAGCGAAGGCGCAGGGTGGCGTACTGGCCTTCACGGGCCACCAGCTGCACGGAGACGCCGGCGGAGCGCGCCAGCTGGGCCCCCTTGCCGGGCTTCATCTCAACTGCGTGAATCACCGAACCCACCGGAATATTGCGCAGCGGCAGGCAGTTGCCGGCCTTGATCGGCGCTGCCGAGCCGGACTGCAACACGTCGCCAGCCTGCACACCCTTGGGTGCGATGATGTAGCGGCGTTCACCATCGGAGAACAACAGCAGCGCGATGTGGGCGGTGCGGTTCGGATCGTACTCCAGGCGCTCCACCTTGGCGGGGATGCCGTCCTTGGAGCGCTTGAAGTCGATAACGCGGTAGTGCTGCTTGTGGCCGCCACCAATGTGGCGGGTGGTGATGCGGCCATTGTTGTTGCGCCCGCCGCTGCGTGACTGCTTTTCCAGCAGCGGCGCATGGGGCGCACCCTTGTGCAGCTCTTCGCTGACCACACGCACGGCATGGCGGCGACCGGGGGAAGTGGGCTTGCTCTTCAGAATTGCCATTTAAAACCTACTCCTTCGTCGTCTTACTCAGCGGAGCCAAGGTCAATTTCCTGACCCTGCTCCAGACGCACGTATGCTTTTTTCCAGGTCGACTTGGTGCAGTAACCAAAACGGTTGCGCTTGACCTTGCCCTTGACCTTCAGGGTGCGGACGCTGCCCACCTTGACCTTGAACAGCTGCTCGACAGACTTTTTGACTTCCAGCTTGGTGGCGTTCACCGCCACCTTGAACACATACTGATTGCTGGCTTCCGCGACATTGGCGGCCTTTTCGGATACGTGGGGGCCTACCAGCACCTGGAATACTCTCTCCTGGTTCATCCCAGCATCTCCTCAATTTTCTTCACTGCATCCACGGTCACCATCACCTTGTCATAGGCAATCAGGCTGACCGGATCGACACCATCCACATCGCGCACGTCAACCTGGTGCAGATTGCGGGCCGCCAGGTACAGATTCTCATCAACCTCGGTGGTTACGATCAGCACACTGTCGACACCGTACTCACCCAGCTGCCTGGCCAGCAGCCTGGTTTTGGGCGCATCCACCGCCAGGCTTTCCACCACCAGCAGGCGATCCTGGCGAGCCAGCTCGGACAGGATGGAGCGCAGGGCCGCGCGGTACATCTTGCGATTCACCTTCTGGGAGTGATCCTGCGGACGGGCCGCAAAGGTCACGCCACCGGAGCGCCAGATGGGCGAACGGATGGTACCGGCGCGGGCGCGACCGGTGCCTTTCTGGCGCCAGGGCTTCTTGCCACCGCCACTGACCTCAGAACGGGTCTTCTGGGCGCGAGTGCCCTGGCGGGCACCCGCCAGATAGGCGGTTACCACCTGGTGCACCAGGTCCTCGTTGAATTCACGAGCGAAAGCAACATCGGAAACAGAGACTTTGCCCGCCTCGGCGTTACCCGGCTTTACTACATTCAGTTCCACGTTAGAAACTCCCTAACTTAAGCCTTGACCGTGGGACGAACGATCACGTCGCCACCCGGTGCGCCGGGGACGGCGCCCCTGATGAGCAGCAGGTTGCGCTCGGCGTCGACGCGGACAATTTCCAGCCCCTGGACAGTCACGTTTTCCGCACCCATGTGGCCCGCCATCTTCTTGCCCTTGAACACCCGACCCGGAGTCTGGCACTGGCCAATGGAACCAGGCGCGCGGTGCGACAGGGAGTTGCCGTGAGTGGCGTCCTGGGTGCGAAAGTTCCAGCGCTTGACCGCGCCCTGAAAACCCTTGCCCTTGGACTGGCCGGCCACATCCACTTTCTGGCCGGCTTCAAAACGTGCCACCGTCAGTTCCGCGCCGACCTCGAAGGATTCCTCGGAACCTTCCAGGCGGAATTCCCACAGGCCATGACCCGCTTCTACACCCACTTTGGCGAAATGGCCCGCTTCGGACTTGCTCACTTTGGAGGTCTTGCGGCTGCCCGCAGTAACCTGAATGGCCCGGTAGCCGTGACTCTCGAGCTCTTTGATCTGAGTAACGCGGTTTGGAGCGATCTCCACTACGGTTACTGGAATGGATGCGCCGTCCTCGGTAAACACACGGGTCATACCGGATTTACGGCCGACTAAGCCAATAGTCATTGTTGCTAACCTCTCAGTGTACGGGGCTTACCCTCTATGGCCGCCCCGCCTTGCTTGGAACTGCTGGGCGTTACACGCCCGGTCACTGGAAACCAACCGGGCAGGTCTTGTGCTACGAATTCTCGTCAGCCAAGACTGATCTGTACTTCCACACCTGCTGCCAGGTCCAGCTTCATCAGGGCGTCCACGGTTTTTTCCGTGGGCTCCACGATATCCAGCAGACGCTTGTGGGTACGAATCTCGTACTGGTCACGTGCGTCCTTGTTGACGTGCGGAGAAACCAGCACGGTGTACTTTTCCTTCCGGGTCGGAAGGGGGATGGGGCCGCGAACCTGCGCGCCGGTGCGACGCGCGGTTTCCACGATCTCCTGAGTCGAGGTATCGATCAAACGGTGATCGAAGGCCTTGAGACGGATACGAATGCGTTGACTCTGCACCTGACCAAACTCCAATTGATAAAAAAACCAGGAACCCGCGAGGGAGCCCCCCGAAAAAGGAACGCGGATTCTATAGACCGACCTGTGGGGTGTCAAGCAGGCGATGGTAAATAGTTTCGGAGAATCCGACTTGTTTCCATGGACATTTGCCGGCGCGAATTAGGGCATCACAGGGCGTGGATGCAAGGACTTTTTGCTGAATTTTCGCGCACCCTCTGCCACCGGCACGAAGCGCCCCCAACGGGGTGCTTGACGGCACCCCCATCTCCACCGACCATCAGAGCGTCGACCACCTTTACGGGAGTTTTTTGATGCACGACCAGCCAAACCGCTACGACGAAGCGCCCAGCCACTCAGTCCTGATGGGCTATCTGCTGTGGATTTTCGGTTTTATCGGCGCCCACCGCTTCTACTATGGCAAGCAGCTCACCGGGGTTCTCTGGTTCTTCACCCTGGGCCTGCTGTTCATCGGCTGGATCATCGACCTGCTGCTCATCCCCGGCATGGCGCGCAGCGCCGACCACCGCTATGAAAGCGGCGAAGTGGACTACAACCTGGCCTGGATCCTGCTCACCTTCCTGGGCATCTTCGGCATTCACCGCTTCTACATGGGCAAGGTATTCACCGGGCTGCTCTACCTGGTGACCCTGGGCCTGCTCGGCTTTGGCCTGCTCTACGACTTCCTGACCCTGAACGGGCAGATATCCGAGCGCAACTATCGCGCCGGCTGAGGGTGCTGCTCACCCGTCCGGTCCGGGCGGGTCGCTCGCCTAGCACTCCATCGGCTGCGCACCTTTGCCGCCGCTGATTGCGGCGGCGCGGC
>JBKDZQ010000593.1:0-7675 GCA_047971325.1 Parahaliea sp. | reverse complement strand
GCAGGAGCTGGTCTACATGGCCCAGATAGCGGACGTGGACGAGGAACTCGACCGCCTGGACACCCACATCGCCGAAGTGCGTCGCACCCTGAAGCGAGGCGGCCCCTGCGGCCGGCGGCTGGACTTCCTGATGCAGGAATTCAACCGCGAAGCCAACACTCTGTCATCAAAGTCCACCGCCAGCAGCACCACCGCGAGTGCGGTGGAATTGAAGGTGCTGATCGAGCAAATGCGCGAGCAGATTCAGAACATCGAGTAGTGTTTTGTAGGCTGATGCCATTCACCAGACGAACCCGGCGCCACAGCGGGCACAAACACGGCTTTCCAGCCATCCGTTTTTTCGCCGCCCCGGCGAAGGGGTTACAATGGTCACTTGACCCACCCTCAGGACACCCGCCCGCCCATGATCGCAAAAGGCACCCTCTACACTGTTTCCGCCCCCAGCGGGGCCGGCAAAACCAGCCTGGTTGCCGCCCTTGTCGAGCGCTGCGATGGCCTGCGGGTTTCCGTGTCGCACACCACCCGGCCCATTCGTCCGGGGGAGGTCGACGGCGTCAACTACCACTTTGTCGATGAGGCGGAATTTACCGGCATGCTGGCACGCTCGGCTTTTCTGGAGCACGCGCGGGTGTTTGGCAACCTGTACGGCACCTCCCAACCCTGGGTGGAGGAACAGCTGGCCGGTGGAACCGATGTCATTCTGGAGATCGACTGGCAGGGCGCCGCCCAGGTCAAGCACCTGCTCCCGGACACCCGCGCCATCTTCATCCTCCCACCCTCCCGGGAAACCCTGCAGCAACGGCTGAACAGCCGCGGACAGGACGAGCCCGCCATCATCGCGGGACGCATGGCCGAAGCGGTGGAGGAAATATCCCACTATGTGGAATCCGACTATCTGGTGGTGAACAGGGACTTCGACATCGCGCTGGCGGAGCTGGCGGCCATTGTCAGCACTCATCGCCTGCAAAGCAGCCGGCAGATCACCCGGCTGCAGGCGCTGCTGGCGGATCTGCTTAGCTGATCGCGCCAGCCGCCAAGTCCAGTCGCGGCACTATTCACACTCGTGGCCCATGCCGCGCCAGCAGGCTGGACGAAGCCCCGCCCATTGGCGTTATAATGGTCGGCCCTGCGGCGAGGCAGCACTGCCTCGCGATGCGCTCGGGCACACCCGATGGCCTGGGCCCGCTCAATGAATCCGGAATGTAACCCGTCGACCCGCGGCATCGGCTGCGGGCGGCACGAAACTGCATGGGAAACCCGAGAACATGGCACGTGTAACCGTTGAAGATTGCCTGGAAAACGTGGCCAACCGCTTTGACCGGGTGAGGGTTGCCAGCAAGCGCGCCCGCCAGAGTGCCACCGGCGGCAAGTCCCCGCTGGTGGATGGGGCCTCCGACAAGCCCACCGTCATCGCCCTGCGCGAGATCGCCGACGGCCTGATCAGCCCCGACATCCTCAGCCGCGAAGATGAAATCGACGCCGGGGAGGAACTCGCCGGCGTGATGGAGGCGAGCGAGTCCTCGCTGTAAACCCCGGGGGCGAACATGGTGTAATTTACGATGCAAACCATAGACGCCCTCGACACCGCCCTGCGCAGCTACCTGAATCCGGACCAGACCCGGCAGGTGCGGCGCGCCTATTATTTTGCCGAGCAGGCCCACTACGGGCAGAAACGCCGCAGCGGAGACCCCTACGTCACCCACCCGCTGGCGGTGGCCGGCATCCTTGCCGACATGCACATGGACCACCAGAGCCTGATGGCCGCCATGCTGCACGACGTGATCGAGGATACCGGCATCGACAAGTCCGCCATCCACAACCAGTTCGGCGCCACGGTGGCGGAACTGGTGGACGGGGTGAGCAAGCTCACCTTGATGGACTTTGATTCCCAGGCGGAAAAACAGGCGGAAAATTTCCAGAAAATGGCCCTGGCCATGGCCCGGGACATCCGCGTCATCCTGGTCAAGCTGGCCGACCGCCTGCACAACATGCGCACCCTGGGCGTACTGGAGCGCGACAAGGCCCGCCGCATCGCCCGAGAAACCCTGGATATCTACGCCCCCATCGCCATGCGCCTGGGCATGAACAACGTGCGCGTGGAGTTCGAGGATCTGGGCTTTCGCGCCCTCCACCCCATGCGTGCCAGGCACATCGAAGCCGCCCGCCGCGCCTCCCGGGGCCACCGTAAGGAGCTGATCGACAAGATTCGCAACCAGATCCTGTCGGCGGTGCAGCAGGAGGGCCACGACGCCGAGGTGATCGGCCGGCAAAAACACCTCTACTCCATTTACCGGAAGATGAAATCCAAGAAGAAATCCTTCTCGGAGATCATGGACATTCACGCCTTTCGCATCATCGTCGACTCGGTGGACACCTGCTACCGGGTGCTGGGCTGCGTGCACAGCCTGTACAAGCCGGTGCCGGGCGAGTTCAAGGACTATATCGCCATTCCCAAGGCCAACGGCTACCAGAGCCTGCACACCGGCCTGGTGGGCATGCACGGGGTGCCCATCGAGATCCAGATCCGCACCCAGGAAATGGAGGAAATGGCCAACAACGGCATTGCCGCCCACTGGCTGTACAAGACCAACGGCCAGTCTCCCAATGCCAGCCACGTCCGCGCCCGGGAGTGGGTGCAGGGCCTGCTGGAAATGCAGCAGCGGGCGGGCAACTCGCTGGAATTCATCGAGAGCGTCAAAATCGACCTGTTTCCCGACGAAATCTATGTGTTCACCCCCAAAGGTGGCATTATGCAGCTGCCGCGGGGTGCCACCGCCGTGGATTTCGCCTACTCGGTGCACACCGACGTCGGCAACAGCTGCGTGGCCTGTCGCATCAATCGTCGCCTGGCGCCGCTGTCGGAGCCTCTGCAGAGCGGCCAGACGGTGGAAATCATCACCGCTCCCGGTGCCCGGCCCAATCCGAACTGGTTCAACTACGCCGTTACCGCCAAGGCCCGCACCAACATCCGCCACTACCTCAAGCACCAGACCCGGGACGATTCCGTCGCCCTGGGCCGGCGCCTGCTGGACAGGGCCCTGACCGGTTTTGACAGCAGCCTGGAATTGCTCGGCCCAGAACGTATTGGCGACTACCTGCAGCGCAACGACTACAGCGAACTGGACGACCTGCTGAACGATATCGCCCGCGGCAACCGGCTGCCCCCCATCACCGCCCAGCAACTTCTGGGCGACAGTGATGCAACCCAGCCCTCACCCAGCGCAGACCGCCGCCAGCCAGTGGCCATCCGCGGCACCGAGGGCTTCATGGTGAGCTACGCAAAATGCTGCCACCCCATTCCCGACGACCCCATTGAGGGTTACCTGAGCTCGGAAAAAGGCATGGTGGTGCACCGGGAAATCTGTAAAAACCTGGCGGAGATGCGCGAGTTTCGGGAACGCTTGATCGCTCTGCGCTGGGATCCGGAAGTGCAGGGCGAATACCTGACTCACCTGCGCATCGAGGTGGAAAACCGCCGCGGCATGATCGCCGTACTCGCCACCCGCATCAACAGCATGGGCGTGAACATCGAGCGCATCTCCACCGAGGACAAGGACTACCAGTTCACCTTTGTCGATCTGGAACTGATGGTAAAGAACCGGGTTCACCTCGCCAGCATCATGAAGCGGCTGCGCATCCTGAAATCCGTGCGCCGCGTCACCCGGACCAAAAGCTGACAAAACAATGCAGGAGCAAGCACCGTGGTCAATCGCGCCATTATCTCCACCCCCGAGGCCCCCGCCGCCATCGGCCCCTATTCCCAGGCGGTAAAGGTGGGTAGCACGGTATGGCTGTCGGGCCAGATCGCGCTGGTCCCGGAAACCATGGAAGTGGTGACAGGCGGTGTCGAGGCCCAGGCACACCAGGTGTTCAGGAACCTCGCCGCGGTGGCCGCGGCGGCCGGTGGCACTCTCAACCACGCGGTGAAGCTGAACATTTCCCTCACCGACATGAATGACTTCGCCGCAGTAAACGCGGTAATGGCCCACTACCTGGGCGAGCCCTATCCGGCCCGCGCCTGCGTGCAGGTGGCGGGGCTACCCAAAGGCGTGGCCATCGAGGTGGAAGCCATTCTCGTTGTGTGAAGCCAAAGCTGTTTATTTGAGTATACGAATCCAGGCCAGCGCCAGACAAACAGCTTGGCTGTGGCGCCTTCCCAGACCGGGATCAGGCCGAACCCTCGTCCACCACCGCACTGCGCTGCGCCAACACAGCATTGTAGCCACTGCGGTAGTCCGGATAGCGCAGGCGGTAGCCACTGTCGATGAGGGCGTCGTTGCAGCAGCGCCGGTGGGCCGCCGAGGGTTCACTTTGCGCACTCGCCACCACACCAAGGCGCTGCGCCAGCCAGCTCTCCACACTGTGCTGGGGCGCCGGCTCGCTGTCCACACCGAGGTAGACCGGCCGCAGCGACGCCCCCGCCTCGGCCCGTAGCAGCAGGTGGGCGAGGGTACCGGCCACATCGTCCCGGTGAATGCGGTTGCCGTAGCGCAGTGGCGCCGGCGCGCAGATTTCACCGCGACCAACCCGCGCCAGCAGCCGCCCCTGCGGGTCGCCGTAGATGCCGCCGCAACGCAGCACCGCGGCGCGCTGGGCGCTGTCCAGCAGACGCTGCTCCGCCCACCAGATGGCCATGCCGCAGGGGTCGCTGCCGGTCAGCGCACTGTCCTCATCCACCCAGCCGCCGTCGCGCTCGGCGTAGACCCGGGTACTGCTCACCATCAGGATCAGCCGGGGACGGTGTGCGCCCAGGCCCGCCAGCAGATGGTCGGTGGCGTCGACAAAGCCCCGCCGGTACGCTCCGGCGTCACGCCCCAGGGGCTTGAGGGTGCTCAGCACATAGTCCGGGGCCATGGCCGCCAGGCCATCCAGGCTACCCGGCAGCGTATAATCAACAGCCGGCCCGCGCAGCGGTGCCGGCAGGCGCGCCGGGTTGCGGCACAGGCCGGTCACCTGCCAGGCCGGCAGCAGCCCCGCCAGCCGGCAACCCAGGTCGCCACAACCCAGCACCACCAATGATCTAGACACTATCGGCCGTTCACGGACAGGGCTCACTATGGGTACACTCCGCTCTGGATTGAAACCGTTGCAGCCCATGATGACCACCCCCACCCCGGCCGGCAAGCCGCCGACCCCGCCCCCCGTGACAACCACCGGGCAAACCACTCCATGATAAGCGCCACCCTGGCCGCCCAGCCGGTGGGCAGCCTGCGCGGGGTCGGCCCCAAGCTGGCGCAGAAACTGGCGGACTACGGCGTGCACCGGGTGGAGGACCTGCTGTTCCACCTGCCCCTGCGCTACCAGGACCGCACCCGCGTCACCCCCATCGGCGCGCTGGCGGAGGGCATGGACGCCGTGGTCGAGGCCGAGGTGCGCGCCGCCGACATCACCTTCGGCCGCCGCCGCAGCCTGCTGGCCCGGGTGCAGGACGGCAGCGGCACCCTGACCCTGCGCTTTTTCCACTTTTCCGCCGCCCAGAAACAGGGCCTGGCTGTGGGCAGCCGCCTGCGCTGCTACGGCAGCGTACGCCGGGGCGGCGGCGCTCTGGAAATGATTCACCCGGAGTACCGCCAGCTCGAGGAGGGCGAGCAGGTCACAGAGGAACGCCTGACACCGATCTATCCCACCACCACCGGCATCGGCCAGGGCCAGTGGCGCAAGCTCTGCGGCCAGGCCCTGGCCCTGCTAGCCCGGGCGGCGCCGGCGGACCTGCTGCCAGCGCGTTTCCAGCAGGGCTTCAGCCTGGTGGAAGCCCTGCAGTACCTGCACACGCCCCCGCCCCAGGCGCCGCTGAGCCTCTTGCAGGAGGGCCGTCACCCGGCCCAGTTGCGGCTGGCACTGGAGGAACTGGTGGCCCACCACCTGGCCCTGCTGCGCCTGCGCCAGCAGCAGTTGAGCGTGAACGCGCCAGCGCTGCCGCCACAGCCCCAGGCCCAGCGGGCACTGCTGGCGGCCCTGCCTTTTCGCCCCACCGGGGCGCAGCAGCGGGTAATCGCCGAAATCACCGCCGACCTGGCCCGGGAACGCCCCATGCTGCGCCTGCTGCAGGGCGACGTGGGCTCCGGCAAAACCCTGGTGGCCGCCTGCGCCGCGCTGCAGGCCATCGGCAACGGCTACCAGGTGGCCATCATGGCGCCCACCGAAATCCTCGCCGAGCAACACCGGCGGACTTTTCGCAACTGGCTGGCCACGCTGGACATTGAGCCAGTGCTGCTGACCGGGAAAACCCGCGCCGCCGCCCGCCGGGGCATCCTGGACGGGCTCGCCAGCGGGGAGATCCCGCTAGTGGTCGGCACCCACGCCCTGTTCCAGGCCGATGTCGACTTCCTGCGCCTGGGGCTGGTGATCGTCGACGAGCAGCACCGCTTCGGCGTGCACCAGCGCCTGGCCCTCAGCGAGAAAGCCAGCGGCCGCAGCGGCCGGCCCCACCAGCTGGTGATGACCGCCACCCCCATCCCCCGCACCCTGTCGATGGTGGCCTACGCCGATCTCGACTGCTCGGTGATCGACGAACTGCCTCCCGGTCGCCAGGGCATCACCACCGCGCTGATCGACTCCGCCCGCCGCCAGCAGGTGGTGGCGCGGGTCGCCGATGCCTGCGCCGGCGGCCGCCAGGCCTACTGGGTGTGCACGCTGGTGGAAGAGAGCGACGTACTCCAGGCCCAGGCCGCCGAATCCACTGCCGCCGAACTGGCCGACGCCCTGCCCCGGCTGCGCGTGGGCCTGATCCACGGTCGCCTGAAGGCGGCGGAGAAGGAAGCGGTAATGGCCGCCTTCAAGGCCGGGGACATCGCCCTGCTGGTGGCCACCACCGTCATCGAGGTGGGGGTGGACGTCGCCAACGCCAGCCTGATGGTGATCGAAAACCCCGAGCGCCTGGGCCTGGCCCAACTGCACCAGCTGCGCGGCCGCGTGGGCCGCGGACAGGCCGCCAGCCACTGCGTGCTGTTGTACCAATCGCCCCTGTCACGGCACGGCCGGGAGCGCCTGACGGCCCTGCGCGAGAGCAACGACGGCTTCCATATCGCCGAAAAAGACCTGACCCTGCGCGGCCCCGGCGAAGTGCTGGGCACCCGCCAGACCGGGGACATGCAGTTTCGCATCGCCGACCTCGCCGTGCATGGGGACCTGCTGGAACTGGCTCGACAGGCCGGCGCCGAACTCGCCCGCGACAGCGCCCGGGAGCAGGAGCTGGTGCGGCGCTGGACGGGGGAGAAGCAGCGATTTGCCAGGGTGTGAGTGTCTTGCCTCTCAGTCCGGTGTTCTGTCTACACCTGGATTCCCTGTATCAACTCCCGTGGTCGCCGCTGTTTTGGATTCGCCGTCGTGACGACCTCAAAGGTAGTCACGGCGGGTCCGGTATGGGGCGTCCGACAGGTATTTCGTACCATCGTCGAGCGTTCATTCATCGGTAACCGCTTTCGCGTACCCCACAGGCGCGGGGCTAAATACCAGAATAAAGGGGAGGATTGTTATTATTCTGAACAGCCTGTTCACGCGTCAGTAAACAGCCTTGCGCTGCTGATCATTGGGCGAGCTGCCGCGCGCGGTGGACAGCGCCTGCTGGGCTCCGCTGCGGAAAAAGCTGACATCTGTGCCCGCCGAGGCAAAGCCGAAGCCTTCTCTCAAGACAGCGTGCGCCATTTCCGGCGAGTAACCAAACATGCCAGCGGCG
>JBKDZQ010000592.1:0-2851 GCA_047971325.1 Parahaliea sp. | reverse complement strand
CGCCCTCCATATAGGCCATCAACAGGTCGTCATCCACTTCCAGGGCGGCTTCGATCATCTTTTCGCGATACTCCGCCACCTGGTCGAGCATGTCCGCCGGCACCTCTTCGATGCGGTAGTTCTCGGGCAGGCCGGTCTCATCCCACACATAGGCCTGCTGGGTCAGGATGTCGACCACGCCGCTGAAGGTGTCCTCCCGGCCGATGGGCAGGGTCATCACCAGCGGATTGGCGCCCAGCACCTTCTTGATCTGCGCCACGACCTTGAGGAAGTCGGCGCCGACCCGGTCCAGCTTGTTGACGAAGATGATGCGGGAGACTTCGGAGTCGTTGGCATAGCGCCAGTTGGTCTCGGACTGGGGCTCGACACCGCCGGAGCCGCAGAAAACGCCGATGCCGCCATCGAGCACCTTCAGGGAGCGGTATACCTCCACGGTGAAGTCAACGTGCCCGGGGGTGTCGATGACGTTCAGGCGGTGGTCCTTCCAGAAGCAGCTCACGGCCGCCGACTGGATGGTGATGCCGCGCTCGGCTTCCTGTTCCATGAAATCGGTGGTGGATTCGCCCTCGTGCACCTCGCCCAGCTTGTGAATCCGGCCGGTAAGCTTGAGGATGCGTTCGGTGGTGGTGGTTTTACCGGCATCCACGTGGGCGAAGATACCGATATTCCTATAGAGAGACAGGTCTGACATTGCGCTTTCCCGATGCTGTGAAAAAATGACTAAAAGTGGGCAAAAAATTGGCCGCAAGGATACAGGAAGATGTCCCGGGTTGGGAGTGCCGCCGAGCGGTATTTCGTCCTATTTGCAGTGATGAGGGGTGGCGGCATGGGGCGCCGGGGAGCGCTGGCAGGCCGGCGGCGCGGGATTTGCCGGCACCCCACTGCTTGACTCGCTGTAACCCTGTCTGTAAGATCCTGCCTCCTCTTTTCCTCGGGGTGGTTTCGCTTGCCCTCCGGCTTCCTTTTTTGAAGACCGTGGCAAGTGCCGGGGAGGGCGGTTCGGGCTGATGCCCGTCTCCGCCTGTGAGGCGGCCCCAGGGCCTTGAAACTGAATGATATTTTTTGGAGTTCTAACTGAATGGCAACGATCAACCAATTGGTTCGTAAGCCTCGGAAACGCAAGGTAGACAAGAGCGACGTACCCGCCCTGCAGAGCTGTCCGCAGCGCCGCGGTGTATGCACCCGCGTCTACACCACGACCCCGAAGAAGCCGAACTCCGCACTGCGCAAAGTCTGCCGGGTGCGCCTGACCAACGGTTACGAGGTGTCTTCGTACATCGGTGGTGAGGGTCACAACCTGCAGGAGCACAGTGTGGTGCTGATTCGCGGCGGTCGTGTGAAGGATCTGCCCGGTGTGCGTTATCACACCGTGCGCGGCAGCCTGGACACCTCCGGTGTGGCCAACCGTCGCAACGGTCGCTCCAAGTACGGTGCCAAGCGTCCCAAGTAAGGCGCTGGCGCGAGTGACCTCGCAAGCGTTTCCGGTTTGCGATACCCATGTAAGACAAGTGTAAGTTAAGTAAGGCCGAACCCCTGCCTCCCCCGCATATGTGGCAGGTTGGTGTTCGGATTCACCTGAAGAGAGAAGGGCAATCACATGCCAAGAAGACGAGTCGTCGCCAAGCGCGAGGTATTGCCGGACCCCAAGTTCGGCAATGTGACGCTGGCAAAGTTCATGAACCATGTAATGATCAGTGGCAAGAAGTCCGTCGCCGAAACCATCGTTTACGGCGCCCTGGACATTGTCCAGCAAAAGCTGAACAAGGACCCTATCGAAGCCTTTGACGAGGCCCTGGAGAACATCGCACCCATGGTGGAAGTGAAATCCCGCCGCGTCGGTGGTGCGACCTACCAGGTGCCGGTGGAGGTGCGCCCCTCACGTCGCGTGGCCCTGTCCATGCGCTGGCTGGTGGAGTACGCCCGCGGCCGCGGCGAGAAATCCATGCGCCAGCGACTCGCCGGCGAGATCATCGACGCCTCCCAGGGCAAGGGCAACGCTGTCAGGAAACGCGAAGATGTGCACCGGATGGCGGAAGCCAACAAAGCTTTCTCCCACTACCGTTTTTAAGCTGTTGCCCCGTAACGCTTCAATCATGGGGATATGACCGTGGCACGAAAGACGCCTATCAAGCGCTATCGCAATATCGGTATCTGCGCTCACGTGGATGCGGGCAAGACCACCACCACCGAGCGGATCCTGTTCTATACCGGCCTCTCCCACAAGCTGGGGGAGGTGCACGATGGCGCGGCGACCATGGACTGGATGGAACAGGAGCAGGAGCGTGGCATCACCATTACCTCCGCGGCCACCACCTGCTTCTGGCGCGGCATGAACCGGCAGTTCGACGAACACCGGGTGAACATTATCGACACCCCCGGCCATGTGGACTTCACCATCGAGGTGGAGCGCTCCCTGCGGGTGCTCGACGGTGCCGTGGTGGTGCTGTGCGGTTCCTCCGGCGTCCAGCCCCAGACTGAAACTGTATGGCGCCAGGCTAACAAGTACGAGGTGCCGCGCCTGGTCTTCGTCAACAAAATGGACCGCACCGGCGCCGATTTCAGAAAAGTGGTGGGCCAGCTGAAACAGCGCCTGGGTGCCAACCCGGTGCCCCTGCAGATGACCATCGGCGCCGAAGACCACTTCAGGGGCGTGGTCGACCTGATCAAGCGCAAGGCCATTTTGTGGAATGAAGCGGACCAGGGCATGACTTTCGAGTACGCAGACGTTCCCGCCGACATGGCCGAGGAAGTTGCCGAGATGCGCGAATTCCTCGTGGAAGTCGCCGCCGAGGCCTCGGACGAGCTGACGGAGAAGTATCTCGAAGAGGGCGAACTGTCCGAAGAGGAGATC
>JBKDZQ010000591.1:0-10772 GCA_047971325.1 Parahaliea sp. | reverse complement strand
TTTGGCGCTGTTACTCAGAAGATCGTAAACAGGTTCTAAGCGGCGTGGGGACAGCCGCGGCAACTGCAAACCGCCAGTGTCACAGAGAAAGCCCGCACGAAACCTGAAGACTGCGGCTTATGACACAACCCACCTCGCCTTGAAAATCCATGCCTACGAAGTACCCGGCAATAACCGTATTGCACCGACTTATTACTAATAATTTTTGTTCACAGCATCATTTATTCCATAACGGTATAAAAATATTATGGCACATCAAGGGTTCGTTGCTAAGCTGTCTTAAGGCATCGAAGAAAGGCCTGCTGGGTTGCGAAGGAATCGCCAAAAGCAGGCTTTCCCGTTGCTGCCGGGAAAGTGATTTCCCGCTATTCACCGCGATAACGGCACCAAACGAGCTGGCGCCTTATACCTAGCGGATATAACGGCACTATTTCCGGCATTTTTATAAGTGATATCTATCAGACCGCAAGGTTTGAACCATGACCAGTGAATGGGTGACTGTAAAGGTTTTTATTGTCCCGCAAAAAAATCCTAACGTTTTTGTAACGGAGAACTCGAAACCATGAAAAAGTTTCTTCTAACCACGCTCGCGGCTGGCCTGAGCCTGCCTCTTATCGCCAGCGCCAACCCGACCAACACCGCCGATACAGCAGGCACCCAGACCGCGACGGCCGCGTCCACGGCAGATACCGGTGGTGCCTCGGCCAATGAATACTCCAATGCCCTGACCGCCACTGGCGCCGGCAATGGCAATGACAATTCCAACAACGCCAACAACTCGCTCATGGACTCCCAGAACTCCAATCAGAGCTACAACGACTCCGGCAACCTCGACCTGTCCATGGACAGCACCGAGAACACCAACAACAGCGCCACCGACTCCTACAATGGCACCCTGAATGTCAGCGATTCCGGCAACACCAACGCCAGCTCCAACGACTCCGGCAACCTGACTTCCAACTTCACCGGCGAGTGGAACTCCGACAGCAGCACCAACAACAGCGAGAACTACACGGAGAACCTGGACAACGTTGGCAACCTGAACGCCAGCACCAATGACAGCTACAACACCACGACTGACACCCAGCTGAACAGCGACACCAACAGCAGCACCAACAACAGCTATAACGAAAACTACATGCTGGACAACGTTGGCAACTACTCCAACAGTGTCAGCGATTCCGGCAACACCACGATCAGCGACTCCGGCAACAGCGCCCTGAGCGTGGATGCCGTGGTCAGTACCGCCACCCTGTCCGGCACGGTGAGCTACAACAGCCAGCCTTTGCAGCCGGGCTCCAGCTACATGTCCAACAACACCATCTCCGAAGGCTCCCTGACCGATGTGACCGGTATTACCCTGGTAGGCCAGAACGGCGGTGCCAACAGCCTGATACAGCAGAACGTGTCAGTGCAGTCCACCCTTACCCTTAACTAAACCATTGAGCCAGGGAGAAATACCATGAAACGCACACCTCTTTTCTGCGCGCTGGCACTAGTGGTTTCAGCCGGAGCCGCTTTTGCCAACCCGACCAACACCGCGACCACCTCGGCCGATGCCCAGAATGCGGCGGCAACCTCTGACGCCATGAACAGCGGCGCCTCGGCCAACGAAGGCTCCAATGCGGCAAGCCTGACCGACATCCTGAACAACAACAACAGCAGCGACAATTCCGATAACTCGCTGTCAAATTCCTACAACCTGAACGCCAGCACCAACAACTCGGAAAATGTCAACGAGAACCATGTAAGTGCGACGGACACCGACAACTCACTGACCAACACCAACAACAACGATGTCGTCATTGGCGGCAGTGGCAATCTGGATGAGAGCGCCAACGGCTCTTTCAATTCCGACCTCAATGCAGACGCGCTGAGCAACGATAACAGCAGCTACAACGATTCCGGCAACCAGGACCTGACTGCGTCCAACATGAACAACAGCGACGAGTCAGCCAACAATTCAGGCAATCTGAATGAAACCCTGAGCGACACCCAGGTACTGAACAACAGCACCAACGACAGCAACAACCTCGATGTCTCGGTCAGCAACTCGTTCAACGAAAGCAGCCAGACCACCAATTCCGACAACTACACTGTCACTGGCTCAGGCAACAACATGATCGACATGTCCGTTGCCCTGAACGAGGCGGACCTTCAGGCCACGGTCAGCGAAAACCAGCACCTGATGGGCACCGAGGAAGGCGGAGCGATGTATGAATCCGCCAATGGCATCTCCGCCTCTGGCGTCGGCCTGTCCGGCATTACGGGCATTGCCCAGAATGGTGCAGCCAACAGTCAGGTGCAGCAGAATGTCAGCGTCCAGTCCGGGCTCACCCTCGGCGGAGCTGGCACCCAGTAGGACATCACCTGAATATCCGCGCCCCTGGGTTCGGATACCGGACGGGGACACGTTACTGGCGTGTCCCCCTCCGGGCTTGATGCCCTGGTGGGAGGGAATTGTTATGCAAACAGGAACGACCGTTGGCGCGTGCCTGAAAGGCGCGGCGCTGGTGTGTTTGGCCATTTGGTCCGGGGGCACTGTCTCTGCGGATGAACCGCAGGCCACACTGCTACTGGGGATGGCTGTGGATGCCCAGGAGCTGTCCGAGCAACGTGGTCGCGAGGGCATCAATATTGATGATGTCGTTGCGCAGCTGAACGATGTCCGGGCGGATGCCACGATCAACGACAACGTGCTGAACTCACAGCACACTGGTGGCAACACAGTAGCGGCCGACGCCTTCAGCAACGCATCCGGGCTGGTATTCTCGGTACAGAATTCCGGCAACAATGTGGTGATTCAGAACACCACGCTGATCAACGTCAACCTGCAGCCATGAGCCGTCGTCTGCACAGACGGCTTGCGGCAGCGGTAACGCTTGCACTGCTCGCCTGCACCGCGCAGGCGGGGAGTGTCCGTTTATCCGGTCCTGGCGGCATGAACTTCAACGTGCCGGTCACCAGTTTCCAGGAAAAGAAATTCCAGCGCGTAGTGCCACAGGCCTACGATTTCAGTTGTGGTTCGGCCGCCGTCGCCACTTTGCTGACCTATCATTTCGGCAAGCCCAGTTCCGAACAGGATGTGTTCGTGGACATGTTCGAAACCGGCGACAAGGAAAACATTCGCGCCAAGGGCTTCTCCCTGCTCGACATGAAACTGTACCTGGAGCGCAATGGCTACCGCGCCGATGGCTTTCGCATCAGCCTGGACAAACTGCGCGAGGTGGGGGTTCCGGCCATTGCCCTGATCAACACCAGGGGCTACTCCCATTTCATCGTGGTCAAGGCAATCGACGAGCGCAGCGTGGTCATCGGCGATCCGGCTCTGGGTATGCGTGCCCTGCCCCGCGATGAATTCGAAGCCATGTGGAACGGCATTTTCTTCGTCATTCACAACCGGATGGAGGTGGCCAAGCGGCACTTCAACCAGGACGAGGATTGGGACCACCAGGTGTTGCCGCCACTGGAGCAGGCGCTGTCGCGCCGCACCCTGGCGGAATTCACCCTCAGCCTGCCGACCCGCCTCAATGATTACTAGGCTTCGCCAGTTCGCGCTCGCCGCCGCCTGCTGCCTGCTGCTGGCCACCGGAGCCTTTGCCGGTGAAGCCGGCGCGTCATCGGGGGAGCAATCCGCCGGTATCGAAGCCTTTGGCGATACCCTGAGTGACGAACAACTGGGGCAACTGCGCGGTGGCTTTACCGACCGGGACGGTCTGCGCTTTGCCTTTACCTTCGACCGCGTGACCCGCCTCAACGGCGAGGCACTATCTCAGGTCAGCGTGGTGCTGCCCGTGTTCAATCTGGTCAACGGTCAGACCGCCAATGCCCTCGGCAGTGCTTCCAGTGCGCTGTTCTCGTCCTTCAATGCCCTGTCAATGTCCGACACCTCTGCGGTGAACGGCGCGGCCCTGTCCGGTCTGCCCGTCTTCATCCAGAATGCCATCGACAGTCAGCATATACAGAATTTCACGCTGATCAATCTGGATATCCTCGGCGCCAGTACCCTGCGCGGGGGAATGATCCACCAATTGATCGAGACAGGTTCCATTCAGTCTCTCAATCCATAATAATTCTGCTTATCATTAGTGCGCCGCCTCTGCGGTGCGCCTTGTATGTGCAATCAAACGGGAAAAGACCCATGCCTCACCTGCTGCAACGGAATTCCAGATCCGTTCCCGCTTGCTGTCTCCTGGCCGCTCTGCAATTGCTGCCCCTGCCACTGGCCGCACAGCAGGCGGCACCGGTCGAGCAACCAGTGGGCGAGGCGCCCGAGGAAAACCCGACCCCTGCGGTGGTGGTGAGTGATCGCGGCGTACGCGGCATGCTCACGCCCTCTGGCAGAACCATTGTCGAGGCGGGCTTCACCTACAGCCACTCCTCCTCCACCGCCGTGGCCATCGAGGGCTTTACCATCCTGCCGGCGCTGGTGGTGGGACTGATCAACGTCGCCCAGGTACAGCGTGACTCCTACATCGGCTCCCTCTCCGCCCGCCACGGCATCGGCGGGCGCTGGGAGGCGGAACTGTACGCGCCCTACGTCTACCGCGAGGAGGCCACCCGCCAGCGGGACATTCTCGACGGTTCCTCTGCCGACTACATCTCCGACACCGACGGCAGCGGACTGGGCGATGTGGAGGCCTCTTTGCGCTACCAGATCAACGGCGGTGCCGGTGGCGCGCCAATTTTCATCGCCGGCGTGCGGGTCAAGAGCGATACCGGTGATGGCCCCTTCGATGTCGAGCGCGGCACTTTCTACAGTGACGACGGCGTCCGCATCTCCGATGTTTTCCTGGAGCAACCCACCGGCTCCGGTTTCTGGGGCGTGCAGCCCAGCGTCACCGCCATCTATACCACGGCACCCGCGGTGCTCTATGGCAGCCTGAGCTACTTCTGGAACATGGAGCGCGATGTGGGTGGCGAACAGGGCGAGATCGACCCCGGCGACGCCCTGGGCGTCAGCTTCGGCATGGGTTTTGCCATCAACCAGCAGTTGTCCTTCAGCCTGGGTTATGAACACAACACCGTGTTCAAAACCAAAGTGGAAAACGACAGCGGCCTGGACGCACTGTTCGAGCGCATCCAGGTCGGTTCCTTTCTGCTGGGGATGTCGCTGGCCACCTCCCCCAAACGCAGCATGAACCTCTCGGTGGCCATCGGCGCCACCGACGCGGCGGCGGATGTACAGGTGACCCTGCGCGTTCCAACCACATTCTAGCTGCGATGCAGGCGCCACCGGTAACCACTGGGCAATGGCGGCCATCCCTGGTCTGGCTGCGGATGCCCGCAGCCGGCGATGGGCAAGCCGCCACGCACTCAGAGTGAGGGGAAATCGTCGGTCAGCAGGCAGTCGAAACGCAGGGCGTCGTACTGGCGAATACCGGCGGCGACCTCCTCACTGATCACTTCCCGCGCCACCGCATCGGTGAGTGCCGAGGCCAGGTCCTCGCCCTGCACCTCGCCCTTGCGCCAGGCCTGCAGGAAGCGCTGCCAGCCCTGACTCACCTGCAGCAGGGCCTGGTAGGTGCGCTCAACACGCCCCACTGGACCCTCGCCGTCCCGGGGCAGGTAGACCCGCGTGGCCAGCAGCTTGCGCACCGGATTTGGCTCCATGATCAACCGCCCCAGATGACGCAGTTGCTCGTCACTGGGCCCGTGGTGAATCCGCCCCAGGGGAAAACAGGCGAGACGGAAGGCCATCCCCAGCCAGCGCACGGGAAAGTTCCGTAAAAAGGCCAGCAGGGCGTTCTGGGCGCGCAGTAGCGACTGTTCCAGCGCCACGGCCACGTGGAGGTCCAGTGCCTCGCTGCGCTCGGCGTGCTCGCGGAATTTCAGCAGGCTGCAGGCGATGAACAGCTGGCTGTGCACGTCACCCAGGCGAGCGGAGAGCATTTCCCGCCGCTTGAGCTGGCCACCCAGCACCCCCAGCGCAACATCCGCGCTCACCGCCAGCGCCGCACTCATATGGTTGAGGTGCTGGTACCAGCGGCGGGAGAAGGCATCCGCACCCGCCGGCACCGGGCTAAAGCGCGAGCCGCTGACACCGAACAGCTTGAGCCGGGCGATGTTGCCCAACACATGCCCGAGGTGCTGCAGGAACAGATCGTCGAAGGCCCGCAGGCCAGCGGCCTGGTCGGGCATTTCCAGAGTCTGCATCTCGCGAAAGAGATAGGGATGGCAGCGCATGGCGCCCTGGCCGAAGATCATCAGCGAGCGGGTGAGAATATTCGCTCCCTCCACAGTAATGGCCACTGGCACGCCGCGATAGGCAAAGGCCAGGAAATTGCGCGGTCCCAACTGGATGCCGCGGCCGGATACCACATCCATGCCGCGATTCACGCTGCTGCGCATCAATTCCGTGGCGTGGTATTTGGCCATGGCGGTCACCACCGCCGGTGCCCCATCCTGTAGACCCCGGGTGACCAGCTCGCGCATGGCCTCCAGGGTGACCGCGGTGGCGGCGATGTCGGCGGTGGCCTCCTGCACACCCTCGAACTTGCCCACCTCCAGGTTGAACTGGCGGCGAATGCGGGCAAAGGCACCCACCGTCAGGTAGTTCATTTCCGCGCTGGCGGTGGCCAGCGAAGGCAGGGAAATACCCCGCCCAACCCCCAGGCATTCGATCAGCATACGCCAGCCGCGACCGGCCATCTCCGGACCGCCAATAATCCAGTCAATGGGAATGAACACATCGCGCCCGATGATGGGGCCGTTCATGAAGGGCAGACCCGGGTTGTGGCGGGTGCCTATCTCCACCCCGGGGGTGGTCGCCGGCAGCAGGGCGCAGGTGATGCCGTAGTCCTTGCGCTCGGGGTCGCCCAGCAGGCCCTCCGGATCGCGCAGTTTGAAGGCCAGGCCCACTACCGTGGCCACCGGTGCCAGGGTGATCCAGCGTTTGCGGAAATTGAGCCGCAGGCCTATCACCTCGGTACCTTCGAATTCCCCCCGGCAGACCACACCGGTGTCGGGAATGGCACCAGCGTCGGAGCCGACTTCCGGCCCGGTAAGGCCAAAGCAGGGGATTTCCTCGCCCCGGGCCAACCCCGGCAGCCAGCGCTGCCGCTGCTCTTCGGTACCGTACTTCATCAGCAGTTCGCCAGGACCGAGGGAATTGGGGACCATGGCGGTCACCGCCGCGGTGATCGAGCGGCTGGCGATCTTGCTCATTACCCGGCTCTGGGCATAGGGACTGAAGGCGCGACCACCGTACTGTTGGGGAATAATCAGCCCGAAAAAGCCCTGCTGCTTGAGGTAGTCCCAGGTGGCTTCGCTCAAATCCTGGCGCCGGTGAACTTCCCACTCATCGATCATGGCGCACAGGGTTTCCACCTCGTGATCGAGGAAGGACTGCTCTGCTTCACTCAGTCGCGGCGGATCGATGGCAGCGAAGCGCTGCCAGTTGGGGCGCCCGCTGAACAGATCCTGCTCCCACCAGGTGGTGCCTGCCTCCAGCGCCTCGCGCTCGGTATCGCTCATCGGCGGCATGGCCTGACGCAGCAGAGCGTAGACCGGACGCGTCAGCCAGCGCAGGCGATAGGGTTGGTGATTGAGCACCACCACGGCCGCCAGTACCGGCCAGAACAGCCACCACATCCGCGGTTCGGACAGGCCGAGCACAAACACCGCACCCAGCAGTGTCACGGAACCGGAAAACAGGCTCACCCGGTAATACAGCAGTGCGGTCAGCACGGCGATGAGCAGGATCAGGGCCAACAACATTGAAATCTCCCGGCGCGGATGCCAGTTCCACAACGCTGCCGTCACTTTGACACATTTCCATGGAGCTGCCTATCGGCGGGGAAATTTTTACGAAAACCCCCTTGAATTTCACTTTCAGGCCCCTAACTCCAGTAGTGCCGACCGGCGTGTCTCACACAGAGCGTCAACCGGCAAACCACTGTTTAAGAGCGTGTTGCTTCTTTGGAGGATATGTAATGAACACTATCGATTTTACCCCACTGTACCGTAACAGTGTCGGTTTCGACCGCATGGCCAACCTGCTGGACGCCGCCTTCCGCAGCGATGCCGCCGGTGCCGGCTATCCGCCCTACAATATCGAGTCACTGGATGATGCCCGCTACGCCATCACCCTGGCGGTCGCCGGTTTTGGTGAGGACGAGCTGGATATCAATGTCGAGGGCGGGGTACTCGCCGTCAGCGGACGCAAGAAGGATGAAGGCGAACGCAAGTACCTGCACCGCGGCATCGCCAATCGCGCTTTCGAGCGCAAGTTCAACCTGGCGGAGCATGTGGAAGTCACCGGCGCCAGCCTGGAACATGGCCTGCTGACCGTCGCGCTGAAGAAGGAGATCCCCGAGGCGATGAAGCCGCGCCGGATCACTATCGGCAACACGGTGCTGGAGCACGAAGCCAGGTCTGATCAAGCGGCCTGAACCAGCCCCCCCTGCCCCCGGGCCCGGCACTCGCCGGGCCCTTGCTGTTGCTATCGCGATCACCCTGTTGGTGAGCCTGCTGAGGGTGCCGGCGCTGTATCTGATCGGCGACGACGGCTCCGGGCCGTTCGCGCGCTTGCGCAGGGGCGGGCAGCAACCGGCAGCGACTCCCGCCACCTGCAACCAACAGCAGGATTGAGCGCAAGCCAACGCGACGCTGGAAAAAGTCGCTACGTCTGGTACTTCTCCTTCCACTCCTCATAGGGCATGCCGTAGACCCGTTCCCGGGCGCTGGCGTAGTCCATCGCCATGCATTCCTCCTCGGCGGCGGCCAGGTACCATTTGGCGAGACAGTTGCGGCAAAAGCCCGCGAGTTCCATCAGATCGATATTCTGGACGTCCTTGCGGCTGTCCAGGTGCGCCAGCAGGCGGCGAAAAGCGGCCGCTTCAACGTTGTGGATATTGGACACGGCGTTTCTCCTCGGTGGTGGCGGGTAGTAGCGGTGGCATCGGGCGCGGCTACTCACCCATGGAGGCCACGCTGCGCAGTATCAACTGTACCAGACGGGGCTGGCGTGTCACCCCGGTCTTGGAGAACACCGCGCTGAGGTGGGTCTTGCCGGTGTTGCGCGAGATACCGAGCTGCTCGCAGGCCTCGTCGAGGGTCGCCCCGTTGGCCAGCAGCAGCGACAGGTTGGCCTCCGCCGGGGTGAAGCCGAACAGTGTCATCAGCACGTCGACGGCACCCTCCCGGGGCTGGGAGGGGTCGGAGATGAAGATCGCCACCGAGGGATTGCGGCTGCCATCGGGGGCCGCCACCAGCGGTAGGGGACGCAGCAGCATGCCGATCCCGGGTGTGCTGTCCGCGCTCGGGCGCAGGGTGCGAATGCAGGCCGGCTCGCCGCGCAGGTGGGCCCGCATGACCTCCTCCAGGCAGGCGCGAAAAGCCTTGTTGTCGCTGCGATTGGCAAGCCGCAACTGGCCATTTTCGGAGCGCAGCCAGCGCCCCTCCCGCAGCAACTGTTCGGCGGCGCTGTTGCTGTGCCGGATGCGGGCGCTCTGGTCCAGGATGATGGCCGCCACCGCCATGCGATCCACCGCCGCGGCGAACAGGCTGCGCTCGCTCTCCACCCGGGCGATGCGTGCCTGCAGGCGAATGGTCTGCTGGACATGGGGCAGCAGGCGCTTGCACAGGGCCTGTTCCGATGCGGAAAAATTCTGCCGCTCCGCCAGGCGCGCAAAGCGCAGCCGCGCGCTGTTGCCCAGGGTATCCCCCATGTCCGCTCCCATCAGGTGGCGCACGCCGGTACCTTTCACGAACTGCTGGTAGTAGTCCGAGGCGTAGTAGTCGTCAGGTGCCATGAACTGCTCCAGGGTATAGACCTCGCCCGCCGGCAGGTTGACGAAGGGGTCCATGGCGAAATAGCTTTCGTTGTAGGCGGCGTAGACAGCCGGCGAGAGCGTCACCGAGTTGATGACCACGCCGGCGTCGCCCTGGCGCGGGGCACGCAGGATCAGGGTGACAAAGTCCGCCCCCAGGGCCTGGCCCAGCAGGCGCAGGAAGGCCTCCCAGGGGGGCTCCGCCACCGGCCCCCGGGACAGGGCCAGCAGCAGCTCGTTCATGGCCTCGGAGATCTGGTAATCAGCGCTCACCCGGCGGTATCCGTCAAATCAGTCCATTGTCCGGCACCGGAAGCCCAGCTCAGGCGTATTCCAGCACCACCTTCTCATTGCCCATCCGCTCGCGCAGAACCTGCAACAATTCCTCCGAGGGCACCACCTGCCAGCGCTCGCCGCAGCGCACCCGGGCCCGGTTGTGTTCCTGCCGGTAGAGCAGCCACACCGGGCAGCGACCACCGCCGGCCTTGCTCAGGGTGCCGGCCAGCCAGTCGGTGAGCCGCTCGTCGATCATGTCGCTGTGAAGTTCAATGGTCAGTGCCGAGGCGAAGCTCTCCCGCGCCTGGGCCAGGCTGCGCACGGTCTTCGCCCGCATCGACAGCGCCCCCGAATAGTCGTCGTGGGCGATGGTGCCTTCGACGATGACGATATTGTCCTTCACCAGCAGTTCCCGGTACTGGGCGTAGACCTCGCCGTAGGCACTGACTTCGATGCGCGCACTGCGGTCGTCCAGTTGCAGCGCCACCATAGTGTCGCCGCGTTTGGTCTTGATGGTGCGCATCGACACGATCAGGCCGGTGAGCAGCTGGCTGCCCTTGCGGTCGCCGCGGGCATCGGCGATGCGGGTGGGGGCGAATTTGCGCACTTCCCTCTCGTACTCGTCGATGGGATGGCCGCTGAAGAAAAGTCCCAGCGCCTCCTTCTCCCGGCCCAGGCGTTCACTGCCGGTCCAGGGCCGGGTGTCGCGAAACCTGGCGTAGA
>JBKDZQ010000590.1:0-1923 GCA_047971325.1 Parahaliea sp. | reverse complement strand
CCGGCGTATTGCAGGTGGTGATCGCCCTTCGCCTGCGTCGGGAAGTCAGCGGCGAATGGATGCTGGTGCTGTCCGGGCTGCTCTCCGTCCTGTTCGGGGTGTTGATGATTGCACAACCGGGTGCCGGCATCCTCGCTGTGCTCTGGCTGATCGCCACCTACGCCGTGTTTTTTGGCCTGCTGTCGGTGGTACTGGCCTTCCGCCTGCGCAGCTTTGGTCAGCAGACCGGTGCGGTGGCCTGAGCCCCGATTTCCTGTTTGCGGCGGGTTGCGCGCTGAGTGGGCGCCTGCGCCCGTCAGGGGCCGGTCGGGCGGCCCGCCAGGTAGGCCAGGGCGACGATGGCCAGGGTCAGTAACAGCATGGCCAGCGCACCGGTTTTCCAGCCGCGGGAGGATACCCGCAGGTTCAGGTAGACCATCAATATCTGCTGGGCCTTGAAACCGGTGGCCAGTAGCACCAGCCCCGCCGACGCCAGCGGCAGCGGACGCCAGTCCGCCATGGTGTTGGTCAGCGCCGACAGCATGGACACCACGGTTAGCAGCATCAGGGTGACCCAGGCGAGCAGCAGGCGCCGGCGGCCGGGCAGGTGTTCGGTACTCATCGCAGCAGATACACCAGCGGGTAGAGCAGCACCCAGATCAGGTCCACCATGTGCCAGAAGGCGGTGACTGTCTCCAGGTTCTCCGTGGACAGGCGCCAGGTCACCAGGCCCAGCAGGGCCAGCCCGAACACGATGTGGGCAAAGTGAAAGGCGGTCAGGCCGTAGTAGAAACCGAAGAAGGTGTTGGTTTCCGGAAAAATGCCGGCCTGCCATTTGTGGCGGTACTCCAGCACCTTGACCACACAAAATACCAGGCCCAGGGCCATGGTGAGCAGCAGCCACAGCCGGGCCCGGGCGCGGCTTGTGGCCAGTGCCTCCAGCGCCAGCGCCGCGCACAGGCCGCTGGTCAGCAACACCAGGGTGTTGAGGCCGCCGGCCACCGGGTCCAACTGGCTCTGGGACAGGTTAAACAACTGCGGATCCCGGGCCCGCTCCCAGGCGAACAGGGCGAAAAAAGCGGCGAATACCGCCAGCTCGCTGAGAATCAATACCCACATCATCGGATTGCCGGGTAGCGAGGACAGCGGCCCCCAGCCCGGGTTGAAGACCGGTACCGGTTGGCCTGTGGCGGGGGGGCTTGCGGTGGAGGGGGCGGTCATGGCTCGACTCCGTTGTGGGGTGGTACGGTTGCCAGGGGACTCTACCACGAAAATAAAAACGACCGCTGGGCGGCGGTCGAAACAACGCTATGGATCAGGGAGCGGCCCACTGCCGGGGGCAGGGCAGGTGGCCGCCGTGTACCACCTTAGCGGGCCTCCAGAACCAGGGCTTCGGAGTCCTGGGTAGCGGCACCACGCGCGTTGGCACCGCGGTCGCCGTTGGTGAACAACAGGATGCCGTGCTCGGGGGTGTTGCCTGGCCACAGGCCGTAGTCCTCCACGTTCAGGGTGCCGAGATCGCCGGCGCCGATATCATTCCCGGAGCCGACGTAGCGCTCGCCGTAGGGCGTGATGGTCAGGCCGTCGATCTCGTCCCCCGGACCGCCGTAATAGAAGGCCGTGGTCCGCACGCTCACATCAACCTGGGTTTCGAGCAGGTCCGCGTAGGACAGGCCCACCTGTTCCGCGCACACTCTCAGCACCGTGTTGGTGGTGTTGGTGGCGTGTTCCGCGTAGAAGTAGGCATCGGTCAGGCCGAACAGAAGATCCACCGACCAGGAAAGCTGCCGACCGTCGCTGATGCTGCTGAGGCCGGAGAAATCCCGGTTGAGGATGGCGTAGTCGTCCAGACCGTCCTGATCGGTATCGAGGTAGATGAGGTGGGAAACCGGCAGCAGGTGCTGCTGGCGCTCCCAGGTGGCGACGGCGAACTCCCAGATGAAC
>JBKDZQ010000589.1:0-4273 GCA_047971325.1 Parahaliea sp. | reverse complement strand
GCTGCCGCATTGGAAGCGCGCACCTCCAGCAGGCAGTGCCCCGGCGTGGCCCTGGCCAGCGCCGCCTTCAGCAACTGCCGGGCATAGCCCCGGCGCTGGGCGGGTGGCGCCACCGCCACATTGTGTATGTGCAGCTCGTCCAGCACCTGCTGGCAGACGATAAAACCCCGCAGCACCGCCGCCTGCTCCAGCACCAGGGCAAACTCACCGCCCCGGCCACCGTGCTCGCAGGCACCGAGAAACTGGCTGGCGGACCAGGGCGAGGGCGATACCGCCAGGTCGATGGCGACCAGGGCGGGCACATCGGCAGGCAGGGCAACGCGAATGGCTGCGGGCACGCGCCTATCGTGCCACAGGACCCGGCGCGACCCGCTGGCACAGTGGGCGCAGCAACTCCCAGACCGGGCGCTTGCGGGTCGCATCCGCCAGCATCTGTTCGGTGCTCGCCGGCAACACCAGACACGCCACCTCCGGGGGTGCTGCGCCCAGCCAGTCGCCCGCGGCCTCCCCCAGCACCAGCAGGTGGGTACAGCCTCGCTCGGCCAGTTGCCGCTGCAGGAAACTGTGCAGGGCGGCACGGGCGGCCTCCCCGCCCAGATCGAGCTGACGATTGTTGTGGGGGGGCCAGTCGAACTGCGCCACCTGTGGCGGCTCCTCCACACCGAGGGCGCGAGCCATGGCGTGAATCAACTGTACCTGCTCCCGGCCGAGCAGGCCCCGGGGCAGGGCCTCCAGCCACAGGCAGGGGCCGGACACCACTGTCGCCAGCGCAAAGCGCACCATCGGCTGCTGTCGTGGTGTGCCCGCGGGCACTGGCTCCGAAGGGGGAGGCAGCGGGCGGGAAGACAGAGACCGTGATGACGGCTGACGGGTGGACTGCCCGGGCCCCGGTACCCGCTCCCGAAGAACCGCTTCCGCACTCTCCGGCTCGATCGCGCGCGGTGGCGGTGGCGACGCCACCGCCAGCCGTCGGCTCGCTGCCGCGCCCGGCAGGTCCCGGCGCGAGACATAGCAGAGAATGCCGAGAGCCTCAAGATAGGCGTACTGGCTGTGCGTGTGCGGGTCAAGCATGGCTAGCCACGGCAGGGCGGGAAAAGCGGGCAGTCTAGCAGCTTTGCCCGCAGGCCTACAGCAGGCGCCAGCCGTAGCGGTTAAAGAAGTGCGCCGCCGAGCGGCAGAACATGCGCACGTGGCGCCAGCCCTTGCTGGCCGCGAAACCGCCGTGGTGCACGATGCGCATGGCCGGGTTGAACACCACCACCCCCTGTGCAGCGATGCGCAGCGATAGATCGAAGTCTTCAAAATACATGAAAAAGCGCTCATCGAAGCCCCCCACCGCCCGCAGCGCCCCGCTGCGGGCAAGCATGCAACAGCCACTGGCCAGGGGGACTTCCACCAGATCCTGCGCCGCGCTCAGCTCACGCATCTCGTAGTGATCCAACTGGCGCCGGCACAGCCGGCGCAGGAAAGCCAGGCCACGGGCCCGCACCACCAGCACCAGCAGCGAGGGGTGGCGTTTGCACAGGGATTCGCTCTGGCCGTCGTCCCCGCGCACCGAGGGCGCCATCAGGACCACTTCGGGCCGGGCGACAAAGCTGGCCAGGGCCTGGTCCAGGGCACCCGCAGCGAACTCCACATCGGGGTTCAGTACCAGGTGAAAGTCGCTCTTGGCGGCGGCAATGACGCGGTTGTGGCCGGCACCGAAGCCAGCGTTGGCCGCCAGCCGTTCATAGCGCGGCGCCAATTCGCCGAAAGTGCCCAGCAGGGCCTGGGCCCGTTCGCCATAGTCCCCCGGGGTGGCATTGTCGATGACGCAGAGGGATGCCGTTCCCAGCCGACCGCTGCGCTGGGCCACCTGCACGGCACGGTGCAGGCTCGCCAGAGTGTTGCGCACCAGTTCGAGATCGCTGTTGTAGAGCACCAGGGAGACCGACAGGCTGGCGGCGGGCGCGGCGCGGGGAGAGTCGTTCGGCATGGCGCGCATGGTAGCAGGCAGCCCCGGCGGGGAACAGCAGCAAGGAATCCCGGCTTCCAGCGCCCACCCGGGGACTGTCGCCCAGAGCCGGGACTGGTAAGATGCCCCGCTCCGATACCGGCAACCACAGCGGACACAGCACCATGGCTTCCAAGGGATTTCTCCGCCAATTTGGCCCCGGCCTGCTGGTCACCGCCGCCTTCATCGGCCCCGGCACCATCACCACCGCCAGCAGCGCCGGGGCCAACTTCGGCTTTGCGCTGCTGTGGGCCCTGCTGTTTTCCCTGCTGGCGACGGTGGTGCTGCAGGAGATGGCCTCGCGCCTGGGGCTGGTAACCCGCGCCGGGCTGGCGGAAGCCCTGCGCGACTATTTCAGCGGCCCCATCCTGGGCCGGGGCGCGGTGCTGCTGGTGGTGGCCGCGGTGGGGGTGGGCAATGCAGCCTACGAGGCCGGCAACATCGCCGGCGCCGCGCTGGCGCTGGCCCTGGTCAGCCCCCTGGGCAGCGGCCAGTGGGCGCTGCTGATCGGCCTGCTGGCGGCGGCGCTATTGTACAGCGGCCGCTACCGGGTGCTGGAGGGGACACTGATCGTACTGGTACTGCTGATGAGCGCGGTGTTCATAATCACCGCCTGGCAGGTGGCGCCCTCGCTGCCGGCCCTGCTGGAAGGACTGTTCCGTCCCAGCCTGCCCCCCGGTTCGGTGATGACCGTGATCGCCCTGATTGGCACCACGGTCGTGCCCTACAACCTCTTCCTGCACGCCAACGCGGTGCGCGAAAAGTGGCCGGACACGGTGCCCACCGGACAGGCCCTGCGCGAATCCCGCCTCGACACCACCCTCTCCATCGGCCTGGGCGGGCTGATTACTCTGGCCATCATGAGCACTGCGGCGGCGGCCTTCTTTGGCACCGGGCTGGCCTTCACCGGTGATTCGCTGGCGGTGCAACTGGAACCCCTGCTGGGCTCCTGGGCACGCCAGGTGTTTGCCGCCGGCCTGTTCGCCGGCGGCCTCACCAGCGCGATCACCGCCCCGCTGGCGGCGGGCTACGCCGTGTGCGGGGCGCTGGGCTGGCGCTGCGACCTGCGCGCCCCGGGCTTTCGTCTGGTCGCCCTGCTGGTCCTGCTCACCGGCACCGCCTTCGCCGCCCTGGGCAGCCAGCCGCTGGCGGCCATCCTCTTTGCCCAGGTTGCCAACGGCTTCCTGCTACCAGTGGTGGCGGTGTTCCTGCTGGTGGTGATGAACCAGCGCCGCCTGCTGGGGGATTTCACCAATGGACGGCGGGCCAACCTGTTGGGGGCGCTGGTGGTCGCGGTGGCCTTCGGCCTCGGCGCGGTCAAGCTGGCGGGGGTCTTCGGGCTGCTGTAGCGTCGCAGTGGCGCAAAAAGTCCCGCTCCCGAGCCGCGGCCCGTATTTTCCGACATTTTCGCAAAAAGTCTGTATCGGCCTGTTATCCACGGCGTTTTTGTGAAATAACCGTGGTAACCTGTGGCAGCAGCAAACGGGGCCGGGATGGCTCCGGTTCCGTCCGTGGGGCGCATGGACCATTGGGACACGATAACAGCTCTGCCATAGCAGAGAGGGTACAAGGGGACATTATGATCATTCGTTTCGCTACGCTCATCGGGCGGCTGTCGGCGTTTTTCGCCATCCTTGCCCTGGTTTCCGCCTGTGGCGGTGGTGGTGGCAGCAGCTCCGGAGGTGGCGGCTTCCTGCCGGATCAAAGCTCGCCCCCGCTGCAGATTGCCACCAACGACCTGCCCGCCGTCACCGAGTCACCCTACAACACTGTTCTTGAAGCCACAGGTGGCCGCGAACCCTACACCTGGACCCTGAATGATGACGGCGGCAGCGGCCTGACCCTCAGCAATGATGGCGTCCTCAGCGGTCCCGCTCCCACCCGCAGTGGCTCTTTTGTGCTGAAACTCGGCGTTCGCGACAATAGTGGCGACAGTGTCGAGAAGACCTTCACCCTGACGGTGGATGCAAGTGCCGTGGTAAACATCACCAGCACCGGTCTTGATGGCGGCACCCAGGGCCTGAGCTATCTCGGCATTGTCACCGCGGAGGGTGGCACCAAACCCTATACCTGGTCGGTGGTCGATCACGGCGGCACCGGGTTCCAGATCAACGACGAGGGCATCCTGCGCGGCACCGCCCCCGACGGCGGCAGTTACGCCATCACCCTGAAGGTCATCGATGCCAGCCAGGGCAGCGCCACCAAGTCCTTCATCCTCTCGGTGGCCGGCGGTGGCGAGCAACAGGCCCTGACCATCACCACGGATAGCCTTGAGGCCCA
>JBKDZQ010000588.1:0-1747 GCA_047971325.1 Parahaliea sp. | reverse complement strand
GGCTGGTGTGTCGGCTGTGAACGGCGGCCGGTAACCAGCACGCCAACAGCGAGTTCCTGCCCGTGCTGGAACGGGTGCTGCCGCGGGTGCGAGTGCAGATCACGGTTTCCGCAGGGAGGCTGTCGTAGGGGGGGCTGGTTCATGGTGGCGGACTCATGTCACTGAGCAGGGCGGTGCTCTTGATCTGGGCGTAGAGGCGGTCGCCGATGCGCAGGTTCAGCGCAGTGGCGGACTTGCGGGTGATGCGCGCCAGCAGGCGCTGTTTGCCCAGCGCCAGCTGGATCAGCACCCGGGCCTCGCTCTGTCCGGCCATGGCGGTGATGGTGACGGGCAGGATATTGAGGATGCTGGTATCGGTGGGCAGGGACAGGCACAGGCTGACATCGCGTGCCGGAATGCGCACGCGGTACCGGGAACCGACCGGCCCGGACAGGGGGTTCACCCACAGGCTCTGCCCTTCGACGGCGAGTT
The DNA here is from genome assembly GCA_047971325.1 of Parahaliea sp. Taxonomy (GTDB): domain Bacteria; phylum Pseudomonadota; class Gammaproteobacteria; order Pseudomonadales; family Halieaceae; genus Parahaliea. Next base: position 1,276 of record JBKDZQ010000588.1, on the reverse strand, counting down.
CGCTGAGGTCGAAGTGGTGGTCATGGCCGGACAGGGAGGTGAGCAGAATGGCCGCCGCCTGTTCGTCCCGGGTCAGGTGGCTGTCCACGCGACTGCACAGCTCCAGCAGCGGGCCGCGGTCGACGACCCGGCCCTGTTCCAGCAGCAGCAGGCGGTCGGCCACCTGGGCGATTTCCTCGATGTCGTGGCTGACATAGAGCATCGGGACCGCCCTGGCGGCGATCACCCGGCGCAGCGCGTCCAGGCACTGGCTGCGGCTGAGGCTGTCCAGGTTGGCCAGCGGTTCGTCCAGCAGCAGGCGCGGTGCGCTGAGCAAGGCACGGCCGATGGCGACGCGCTGGCGCTGTCCGGCGGACAGGGTGTCTGGCATGCGCCGCTCCATGTCCGCCAGCCCGAGCCATTGGCTGACGCTGGTCAGGTCGGGGCCGCTGTCGCCGCGGCGGCGCTGGCCGTAGGCGAGATTGCCGGCTACGTCCAGATGGGGGAACAGGCGCGCGTCCTGGAAGACATAGCCCACCTCCCGTTGCCAGGGGGGTAGATTGGTGCTGTCGTCGAGCCAGCGACGGCTATCGATGACCACCTGGCTGCCCGGAGCCGGCTGGCGCAGGCCGGCGATACATTCCAGCAAGGTGGTCTTGCCGCAGCCACTGGGGCCGTATACCGCGGTGACACCCTGCAGTGGCAGGCTTTCGTCGATGCGCAGGCGAAAGCCGTCGGAGCCCTCGCAGGCGAGCTTCAGGCGCAGGTCGCTCATCGGCCGAGCTCCAGCGGGCGCTGGTTGAGACGGTAGAGCAGGAACAGCAGCGTCAGCGAAAACAGTACCAGCAGGCCGGCCAGGCGGTGGGCCTGGGCAAACTGCAGGGCTTCCACATGGTCGTACAGGGCCACCGACACCACCCGGGTTTCACCGGGGATATTGCCGCCGATCATCAGGATCACCCCGAACTCGCCCACGGTGTGGGCAAAGCCGAGGCTGGCGGCGACCAGGAAACTGCGCCGTGTCAGTGGCAGCACCACCGAGCGGAACTGGTCGCCGGGGCCGGCGCCGAGGGTGGCGGCGGCCTGCAGCAGGCCGGCGGGCACCCGCGAGAAAGCGGCCTGCAGCGGCTGCACCACCATGGGCAGGGAGTAGATGACCGAACCGATCACCAGGGCGCTGAAGCTGAAGGCCAACTGGTGGCCCGCGACCTGCTGCCACAACCGGCCGAGTGGCGTGTCCGGCGGCAGCCGCAGCGACAGGTAAAAGCCCAGCCCCGGGGGTGGCAGGTCCAGGGGC
>JBKDZQ010000587.1:0-6153 GCA_047971325.1 Parahaliea sp. | reverse complement strand
TTGTCGCCGGTGAGAATGCGGATGTAGTTCTTGCGCATTTTGCCGGAGATGTGCGCGGTGACCATGTGGCCGTTTTCCAGTTGCACACGGAACGTGGTATTGGGCAGGGTGTCGATCACCTCGCCTTCCATTTCAATCTGGTCTTCTTTTGCCATGCCCTGGCAGGTCCTCGGGGAAAAAACAGGTGGCGCATTTTGCCCTAAACAGGCCCTGTGTGCCAAGCCAATATTTCCACCTGGTATTTTTGCCGGCGGCGGCGGGCTGCCGGCCACAGGGTGGCGGAGCCCCCTTGCCCCTGTCAAATTTCTGTTACAGTCACCGGCTGTGCAGTCGTTTCATCGACCCGCTGCCAGCGGTCGTTCAGCAGCAACTCAAGGGGTCGGTAGTCGGCCTTGTAGGCCATTTTCCGACAATTGCGAATCCAGTAGCCGAGGTAGAGATAGGGCAGCCCCATGCGCCGGGCCTGTTCCGCCTGCCAGAGAATGGCGAAGCTGCCGAGGCCGCGCCGTTCCTGCTCTGGTTCGAAGAAGGTGTAGATGGCGGACAGGCCGTCGGTCATTACGTCCACCACCGCCACCGCCATCAGTTGTTGCCGGTGGTAGAAGCGGTAGTAGTGAGTACAGTCCCAGGCGTTGTTGAGGAAGGATTCGTACTGTTCGCGATCCGGTGGGTACATGTCGCCGTCAGCGTGGCGCTGCTCGATGTAGCGGCGGTAGAGGGTGTAGGCCTCGTCATCGCGGATGCTGTTGCCCAGCTCCACCCGCAGGTCGGCATTGCGACCTAGTACGCGGCGCTGGCTGCGCCGGGGACGAAAATCGGTCACCGGGATGCGGGCCGGGATACAGGCCTTGCACTGGTTGCAGTGGGGGCGGTAGATGTGGCCGCCGCTGCGGCGAAAACCCAGGCAGGAGAGGGCGCTGTAAAGCTGCTGGTCGACCTCCTGGCGGGGATCGATAAACAGGGTGGTCGCCTCCTTGTCACGCAGATAACTGCAGCTGTGAGGGTAGGTGGTGTAGACCTTGATATCCCGCAGGGATGATGTCACCGCAAATCTCCGCAACGAGCCGGAACCCGCCAACTGATGGCGCCGGCCTCCATGTCCACAGTGTGGGCAAGCAGGTGCTCGAAGTCCAGTCGCGGCAGGTTGCGTGCGCCGAGCGAGTGAAGGTGGTCGCTTGCCACCTGGCAGTCGATCAGCTGGCCGCCACTGTCACGCATCAGTTGCGCCAGTGCCACCAGCGCGACCTTGGAGGCATCGCTGGCGCGGCTGAACATGGATTCGCCAAAGAAGGCGCCGCCGATGGCCACGCCATAGAGCCCGCCCACCAGCTCGCCGCCGGCGTAGACCTCCAGCGAGTGGGCGTGACCGGCCTGGTGCAGGGCGCAGTAGGCCTCCAGCATGGCGCGGCCGATCCAGGTTCCGCTCTGGCATGGGCGGGGCGCGGCGCAGGCCAGCATCACCTCGCGAAAGCGGGTGTCCACTGCCAGCTCGAAAGCGTTGCGGCGCAGGGTTCTGCGCAGGGAGCGGGAGATGTGCAGCTCCCCGGGGAACAGCACCGAGCGCGGGTCCGGGGTCCACCACAGGACCGGGTCCGGCGCCTGGAACCAGGGGAAGATGCCGCAGCGATAGGCCGCCAGCAGCCGCGCACAGGACAGCTCCCCGCCCATCGCCAGCAGGCCGTTGGGATAGTCCATGGCCTCGCTGGTGGGAGGGAAGTCCTCGCCGGCAGAGAGAATGCGGGCCACTTCAGCTCTGCAGGTTGTCCAGGTATTTCTCGGCGTCCAGCGCCGCCATACAGCCAAAGCCCGCCGAGGTGATGGCCTGGCGGTAAATGTGGTCGCCCACGTCGCCGGCGGCGAACACGCCGGGCACACTGGTGGCGGTGGCATTACCTGCCAGGCCGCTGTTGATGAGGATGTAGCCGTCCTTCATGTCGAGCTGGCCGGCGAAAATGTCGGTGTTGGGTTTGTGGCCGATGGCCACGAACACGCCGCTGAGTGCGATATCGGTGGTGTCGCCGCCGCCGGTGGGCTTGACGCGCATGCCGGTTACCCCGCTGTCATCGCCCAGCACTTCCTCCAGGGTGTGATCCCAAAGGATCCGGACCTTGCCCTCCCGCTCCCGGGCAAACAGGCGGTCCTGCAGCACTTTCTCCGCCCGCAGGCTGTCGCGGCGGTGCACCAGCACCACCTGTTCAGCGATGTTGGCCAGGTAGAGGGCCTCCTCCACCGCGGTGTTGCCGCCGCCGATCACCGCCACCTTCTGCTTGCGGTAGAAAAAGCCGTCGCAGGTGGCGCAGGCGCTGACACCCTTGCCCATGAAGGCCTCCTCGCTGGGCAGGCCCAGGTACTGGGCCGAGGCGCCGGTGGCGATGATCAGGGCGTCACAGGTGTACTGCTGGCTGCCGGCCAGCCGGAAGGGGCGGCTGGCGAGGTCCACTTCCTCGATGTGGTCGAACACGATACGGGTTTCGAAGCGCTCGGCATGCGCCTGCATCTCCTGCATGAGCTGGGGGCCCTGCAGGTCCGCCGGGCCGCCGGGCCAGTTTTCCACTTCGGTGGTGGTGGTGAGCTGGCCGCCCTGCTGCATGCCGGTTATCACCACCGGCTTGAGGTTGGCCCGGGCGGCGTAGACCGCGGCGGTGTAGCCGGCGGGCCCGGAGCCGAGAATGATCAGGGAATGGTGCTGGGCGTCGCTCATGGTGTTCTGTTCCTGCGTCTGTGCGAAAAAAGGGCGGCGCGTCGCCGGCGCCACCACCACATACTGGGGGCAGTTATGGTAATTTAAATAGCGATACCGGGGGAAGCCGAGAACTATTCTAAAAATAGAACATAAGCTTCTGATTATCATGAAGAAGTGGCAGAATGTATGTCATCACTCCCCCGGCGGCGCGACCGCCCCGACGCGGCAGTTGTTTCGCAGGGCATGACAGTATGGCAGTGCAGTGACAGAGACCTCCGACACACAGCGTTTTCTCGGACCCCGCCTGCGGGAGGGGGCCTTTATCGGCCTGAGCCTCGTGTGTATCTACGTCCTGCTGGCTCTGGTGACCTACAGTCCGTGAGACCCGGGTTGGTCCGCCACCGGGTTCGGCGGCAAGATCATCAACGCCGGTGGCCCCACCGGAGCCTGGCTGGCGGATGTCACCTTTTCCCTGGTGGGCTACGCCGCCTACCTGCTGCCCCTGCTGCTGGCCTATCGCGCGGTGGTCATGCTGCTGGAGCGCCACGAGGCGCGGACATTCGACTGGGTCGATGCCGGTATTCGCGTTCTGGGTCTGGTGCTGGTGATGGTTGCCGGTACCGCCCTGGCCGCCATGAACGACCCCGGCGTTTCCGGCCTGCCCCAGGGCGCAGGTGGCATTCTCGGCCAGGCCATTGGCTCCGCGTTCACTGCCGCCTTCAGCGCCGTGGGCAGCCGCCTGATCCTGCTGGCGGTGTTCCTGTTCGGCATGACCATCTTTACCGACCTGAGCTGGCTGGGGCTGATGGAGCGTCTGGGGGGCTGGACCCTGCGCCTGGGTGTCCAGCTCCGTCACCGGGTGCTGAGCCTGCTGGATCGGGCCCGCGACCGGCGCCAGCGGGAGAAGGCGCTGGAGGCGCGCAAGCTGCAGATCGAGGAGCATGTCGAGCAGTCGAAGAGGCGCACGCCGCCCAAGATCAAGCCCCTCAAACCCAAGCCGGCGGTCAGCGAACGGGTGGAGAAGGAAAAGCAGCAGCCCCTGTTCGACGCGCCGGTGACCGGAGAGTTGCCGCACCTGGACCTGCTGGATGCGGTCGACCACGATTCCAGCAAGGGTTATTCCAATGAGGCCCTCAATGGCCTGTCCAGGCTGCTGGAACTGAAGCTGGCGGATTTCGGTATCAAGGCCGAGGTGGTGGCGGTGTATCCCGGGCCGGTGATTACCCGCTTTGAAATCCAGCCCGCCGCCGGCACCAAGGTGTCGCGCATCTCCAATCTGGCCAAGGACCTGGCGCGCTCGCTGGCGGTGATCAGCGTGCGGGTGGTGGAGGTGATTCCCGGCAAGTCGGTGGTGGGCATCGAGATTCCCAATGAAGACAGGGAGATCGTCAACTTCCGCGAAGTGCTGTCCTCCAGGGCATTCGACCAGAGTCGTTCGCCCCTGAGCCTGGCCTTGGGGCACGACATCTCCGGTGAGCCGGTAGTGGCGGACCTGGCCAAAATGCCCCACCTGCTGGTGGCGGGCACTACCGGTTCCGGCAAGTCGGTGGGGGTTAATGCCATGCTGCTGAGCCTGCTGTACAAGTCCACCCCGGCGGAGGTGCGGCTCATCATGGTGGACCCGAAGATGCTGGAGCTGTCGGTCTACGATGGTATTCCACACCTGCTCACGCCAGTGATCACCGATATGAAGGACGCCGCCAACGGCCTGCGCTGGTGTGTGGCGGAGATGGAGCGGCGCTACAAGCTGATGGCTGCCCTGGGTGTGCGCAACCTGGCCGGCTACAACCGCAAGGTGGCGGAGGCCATCAGGGCCGGGGAGCCCATCCCCGATCCCCTGTGGAAGCCCGAACCGATCTTCGCCGAGACCGAGGAGGAGCAGACGCCCCCCGGCCTGGAGAAGCTCCCCGCCATCGTGGTGGTGATCGACGAGTTCGCCGACATGATGATGATCGTCGGCAAGAAGGTGGAGGAGCTGATCGCCCGCATCGCCCAGAAGGCGCGGGCGGCGGGCATTCACCTGATTCTCGCCACCCAGCGCCCCTCGGTGGACGTGATCACCGGCCTGATCAAGGCTAACGTGCCCACCCGGATCGCCTTCCAGGTCTCCTCCAAGGTGGATTCGCGCACCATCCTCGACCAGGGCGGCGCCGAACAGCTGCTGGGCCACGGCGACATGCTCTACCTGCCCCCCGGCTCCGGCCTGCCCAACCGCGTGCACGGGGCCTTTGTGTCCGATGACGAGGTGCACCGGGTGGTGGCGGACTGGAAGCGGCGCGGGGCGCCGGCCTATATCGACGGCCTGCTGGACGAGGGCGGCAGCACCCCGGTCACTGCCAGCGAGTTGCAGCAGGCGGGCGCCGCGGAGGAGGGTGACGAGGAGGACTCCCTCTACGACGAGGCGGTGCACTACGTCACCCAGAGCCGCCGGGCCTCGATTTCCTCCGTGCAGCGCAAACTGCGTATCGGCTACAATCGTGCGGCCCGCCTGATCGAGGCCATGGAAATGGCCGGCGTGGTATCGGAGATGGGCAGCAACGGCCAGCGCGAAGTACTGGCGCCGCCACCACCGGAGTGATTGGCGCTTCCGGTGGGTCATCTGCCGACGCCGGTGAACCCAGTCCGGACGACAGCTCTTCCCTTCCACCCAACCTCGGATATGATGCCCATGCTGAACAAACTGTTGACCCTCGCCAACCTGCTGCTGGCTACCAGCCTGCCGGCGCTGGCTGATCCCGCCGACGACCTGCTGCAGCACCTGCGGGGACTGAAAAGCCTGTCCGGCCAGTTCATCCAACAGCAGTACGCCGATGGCAGCGACGAGGCAGTCGTTTCCGAGGGGCATTTCAAACTGCTGCGACCGGACTACTTTGCCTGGGAGGTCACCGCCCCCGGCAGCCAGCTCATTCTTGCCACACCGGAATATGTCTGGCAGCACGATCGCGATCTGGAGACTGTTACCCGCCGACCGGTGGACGACAGCGCTCACATGAGTCCCCTGCAGGTGCTGGCCGGCAATGAAATGGCCTTGCGCAATGACTATGTGGTGGAGGAGGTCGGCCCCGGCCGTTACCGGCTGACCCCGAAGGCGACCGACGCGGCGTTTCGGGAGCTGGAGGTGGAGTTTGCCGGTGACACCATCACCCAGATGCGGATTCGCGACAACCTTGGCCAGCGGCTCATCGTGGAGTTTTCACGACTGGTGCGCGATCGTCCACTGGACAAATCGGACTTCGCCTTTTCCCCGCCGCCGGGAGCGGACCTGTTCTATTACGATCAGTAGCGCTGGTGATCTCTGTCTCATGGCCTTGATCCGTCTTTCGCGACCGCTCAGCACATGACTTCGGACCTGTTCACTGCCGATGCCGGCTACCAGCCACTCGCGGCACGGTTGCGCCCGGTGGATCTGGCCGGCTACGCCGGCCAGCAACACATGCTGGGGCCGGGCAAGCCCCTGCGCCAGGCCATCG
>JBKDZQ010000586.1:0-1650 GCA_047971325.1 Parahaliea sp. | reverse complement strand
ACCCCGACATCCTGCTGCTGGATGAAGCCACCAGCGCCCTGGACACCGAGAGCGAATTCCAGGTGCAGCAGGCCCTGCGCCAGTTGATGCGGGGGCGGACCACGGTGATCATCGCCCACCGCCTGTCCACCATCCTCCACGCCGACCGCATCGCGGTCATCGACGGCGGCCGGGTGGTGGCCACCGGCACCCACCAGAGCCTGCTGCGGGACTCGCCCCTGTACGCGCGGCTGGCCTCGCTGCAGTTTCGGGAGGGACTGCGGCAGCGCGACCAGCACTGACCGTTGTGCGCTGGCGCCGGCATTCTTGCCCGCCATCGCCTCTGCTACCATCATCCTCCAAGGCCGATAAGCGGGAGGGCAGAGTTCATGCACCAGGCGCAGCACGTCCCCACCGTGAGCATTGCGGCCATTGCACTGGGCCAGGGCCTGGCGCTGCTGGAGCCTGACGATCCTGTTGCTGCCGAGCCTGTTCGCCGTCAGCTATGCCATCGGCATTATTCGCCGTCGGGACGACGGGCCGCTGACCCTGGCCCGCGCTGCTCGTTGGCGACCTTGTTCTGCAGGTGCAGTAAGGCTCCACCAGTAACGCAGGGCAAGCCCAGAACAGCATCCACAAACCAGCACACAAGCAAAATTTTGGTGTTAAAATGCCGATTCTCCGCTAGGCTTTCTCGCGCTACTCTCGCGCCTTCTTATTTGGGAACCCTCCCCGCATGTACAACACTCGTCTGGACTTCATGTCCCACCGCCGGCTGGCGGTAGGACTTTCTTTGCTGCTCATCGTCGCATCGCTGGTCCTGGTCGGCATCCGCGGTCTGAATTTCGGCCTCGACTTCACCGGCGGCACCCTGATAGAGGTGGCTTTCCAGGATGGGGTTACCGCGGATACCGTGCGCGGTGTGCTGGCCAAAGGCGATCTTGGCGAGGTGACGGTGCAGCAACTGGGCTCCGAGCACGACCTGCTGGTGCGCATTCCCGTACACCCGACCCTGAGCGAGTCGCAGGTGTCCGCCGAGCTGCTCTCCCGCCTCGCCTCCGGCCAGCTGCCTCCGGCCGAGATCCGGCGCACCGAATTCATCGGCCCCTCGGTGGGCGAGGACCTGCGCGATGCCGGCGGCATTGCCCTGCTGGGCGCCTTCGGTGGCATCGGGCTGTATGTGGCCTGGCGCTTCAGCGGCAAGTTCGCCACCGCCTCCATCGTGGCCCTGGTTCACGACGTGGTCCTCACCGTGGGCATGTTCTCCCTGTTCCAGTGGAGCGTGGACCTCAGCACCGTCGCCGCCCTGCTCACCGTGATCGGCTATTCGCTCAACGACACCATTGTGATCTGCGACCGTATCCGAGAGAACCTGCGCCAGTTGCGCCGCGAATCTCTGACCGAGGTCATCAACCTGTCCCTCAACCAGACTCTGGAGCGGACCCTGATCATGTCCGTCACCACCCTGGCGGTACTGCTGGCCATGGTGTTCTTCGGCGGTGACCAGTTGCGCGGCTTCGCCATGGCCCTCACCATCGGCGTAGTGGTCGGTACTTACTCGTCCATCTACGTGGCGGCCGCCTACCTGATATTCGCCCGTCTGTCCCGCGAGGACATTCTGCTGCCAACACCGGAAACCGGCGCCGACAAAAGCGGTGACGGCGCACCGTG
>JBKDZQ010000585.1:0-1864 GCA_047971325.1 Parahaliea sp. | reverse complement strand
GAGATTGTGGGTACACTTGGCAGCCTGCCGTGGGTCTTTGAGCCGCATCATCCGTTCGAGCAGCGGGGTATTCTGGCGCATGGATAAAAGCCGTGAGCATCCCGCGTTCGCATGGATCATGCAAGTGGCGCCGCGCCTTTACTCATCCTGCTGCACAAAAAACGTTCATGCGTTTGCCCTGGACCGCGGGGGAATGAGCGCAGGAGACTATCTCGACAATCGGCACAGTACCGGTTTTTGGCCGCTGCGCAGCGTACACCTGCGCTCGCTGCCAGCGCCCGCGAAAGAAGCAGGAAAAGTCCAACGAGAATGAGCTGGCTTGAGTGGCGAAATTGCATAAGTCATCTCCTGAAGCCGGTTGAGCCCTGACGGGAAACCGGCCTTACGGTAGACGCCTAAAATAGAAAATAAAATTGAAATTTTTTACGCACTATTTTAACTTTTTATTAAATTTCATATAAAAAGTTAAAATATAAGACATAGGTTGCTGATTTATATGATTTTTTATATTCGAGACATCTCCACACTACCGCTGCGCGGCAAGTCGCTGGGGTTTTACCTCGCCCCTGCTGGCTTCGTGCCCTCCTTTGCCGGCTCCGGCGGCATAGCCAGCATGTCGTCGTGGGCCTCCATCCGCCAGGGTAGAATAGCCGGTGAAATGTGCAGGAAGTGCAGGTGTTTTTCCAACTGATCGAGGATATCGGTGATGATGTCCTGCTGATCGTAGCCGAACACATCGTAGGACTGACCACCGCGACGCAGGAACACCTCGGCGCGATAGTAAAGGCGCCCCCCGCCCCCATCGCGCGCCGTCTCGGGATGGGCGAAGTCGGGCAGGCGATGCTCCAGCAGGCGGATTTCATAGATAAAATCCACCTGCTCTTCTTTCACCACTTCCAGGTAGATACGGCTGTGCTCCTCGTCCCTCTGCACCCGGGCCTCCCAGCCCTCCCTGGCCAGTTCCCGCTTCACGCGCAGCATGGCCTTGCGCACGGTGCTGTTCATGAACTCCAGCACTTCCTTCCGGTCGGCGAAGGTCACCAGGGCGTGCAAGCGCACGCGCCACAGGCTGCGACCGCTGGTACCGGTCAGGCGCTGCTGCACATCGGATTTCAGGCTGCGGTTGTGGTGCCCCTCGATAGTGAGCGCCCGCCACATCCCGAGTGCAGCGATGATCATGATGCAACTGAAGGGCAGCGCGCTGACGATGGTCATGGCCTGCAGGGCGCCAAGCCCCCCCGCCAGTAACAGGGTTGCCGCCACCACGCCTTCCGCCGAGGCCCAGAATACCCGTTGCCAAACCGGCGTGTGCAGGGCCCCGCCGGACGCGAGGGAATCGATCACCAGCGAGCCGGAGTCGGAGGAAGTGACAAAGAAAGTGATGATCAACAACACCGTGATGAGTGACAGAATCGACGTCAATGGCAGGACTTCGTAGAGCTTGAACAGGGCAATCGCCTGGTTGTTCTGCACCTCGTCAATCAACACGCTGTAACCCTCGTTCATCACTTCGTGCAGGGCAGTGCCACCGAACACGGAGAACCACAGGAAGGTAAACAGCGAGGGCACCAGCATCACCCCCAGCACGAACTCGCGAATACTGCGGCCGCGACTGATTTTGGCGATAAACAGGCCGACGAAGGGCGCCCAGGCGATGGTCCAGCCGAAGATGAACAAAGTCCAGTTGCCAATCCAGTCACTGCGCGAATAGGCCTGTAGATTAAAGGTGCGCTCGACGATGTGGTTGAGATAGCTGCCGGTGTTCTGCAGGAAGGTTTCCAGGATATGGATGGTCGGGCCGACCACAAACACGAAAGTCATCAGTGCGATGGCCAGCACCATATTGAGGATGGACAGGCGCTTG
>JBKDZQ010000584.1:0-2563 GCA_047971325.1 Parahaliea sp. | reverse complement strand
CGTCGCGAAAGGCGATCTCCAGCCCCCGCGCCCGCAGCCGCAGCAGGTTTTCCGGCAGTGTTTCATCGGGGAAGTTGTGCCGCGACAGCCACAGGATGATGCGGTCCGGACGCAGGGACTGGCGCAGCAGGCTCTCCACGCAAATATACATGTATTCGACGCGTCGGTCGTAGGAAGAGAGGGTGACCACGATCTCCCGGGGCTCGGTGTTGCCGACGCCGCACACGCCGGTGTTGTGCGCCCAGTCGCGCAGCGTCGCGCAGCGCGCCACACTGGCCCGGCGTCGCGCCACGCGCAGGGCCCGCTGGGCCAGCTTGTCACGCAGTCTGCCGATCATCGTGCGCCTGTGTTGTAGAGCTGCAAAGGGCCAGATAGCCACCGCCGAGCAGGGCGAAGACGTATTGTCCCGATTGGTAGAACATAAAGGACTCGAAACTATTCACCACCAGCCAGTACAACAGGAACGACACCCAGAATACCAGCAGGTTGTCACAGATTGCGCCCCGCTGCCAGGCGCGCCAGATCACCTGCGACAGCCACGCGAACAGGCCCAGCATCAGTGCCAGGCCCGCCAGGCCCCAGTTGACCAGAACGTCCAGGTAGCTGCTGTGCAGGTGGCGGAAGCGCTCCTTTTCCACCGCGCTGAGTCCAGGGGTGTCCTGCACCACTGCGGCGCGACCGCCGCCGCCCCAGCCCAATAGGGGCGCGCGGGCAATCCAGTCTATCGAGGTCTGCCAGGTGGCCAGGCGCACACGGACGTTCTCGTGCAGTACATAGCCGCCGTCGGCTGCCGGCAGGCCCTCGCTGAGCACGCGGTCCTTGACGATGCCCCCCAGCGGGGTGGCCGCCACCAGAGCCCCGGCCAGTGTCAGCCAGCCCAGTGGTCGCAGCAGGGGTTTCAGTCCGGTGCCGTGCCGCAGGCGCTGCCGCAACAGCAGGGCCAGCGGCAGGGCGATGGCCAGTCCCAGCCAGATGCCGCGGGTCTGGGTCAGTACCACCCCCAGCGCCGTGGCGGCCACCAGGGCAGGTGTCAGCAGGCCGGGCAGCGAGCGCTGCAGGCGGTGGGCCAGGCCATGGTGTGGCGGCGAGGATGCCAGCGCAGCACCCCAGCGCAGCGGCAGCAGCAGGGTGGCCAGCAGCCCCAGGCCGAACAACATGGCGTTGTGCTGGGCATTGTAGGGGCCGTACAGTACCCGCTCTCCGGCAAAGCCCCGTTGCAGCTCGGCCCAGCCCTCGTTGCTGAGCCAGGGACAGAGCAGTTGCACCGCCAGTGCCCCGCCCCAGCACAGCCACACCCGCTGCCGTGAACGCGCGCAGAACAGCGCCACCGGCAGCAGAACGAACCAGCTCGCCAGGCGGTCGAGCTTGGGGGAGCGCTCCGCCAGTTCCGGGTGCGCCAGGTGACCCAGCCCCCAGCTGGCCAACTGGATCAGCAGCGCCAGCGCCAGCAGTTGCAGGGCGCGGCAGCGGTGCAGGTGGCGGCCGCGAAATATTATCCAGCCGCTGGCCAGCAGGGCGAACAACTGGCCGCTGAGGTCGCCGGCGCTGTCGTTCCAGGGGCGGGTCAGGGTCCAGGTGAGCACCAGCAGGTAGCCCACCGTGTCGAAGGGGCCGGTGGGTGGAGGCATGGTCGCGCTGTGCTCAGCCCTCATGGCGCCGGGTGTCATCCAGCCAGCCGTGAATGCCAAAGTCGCCGCCGCTGGCCCGTTTGTCCAGCAGGCTCAGTATTGCGCTGTGCAGGCGCCGTGCCCGCTGGCCGGCCTTGCGCCGGGCCAGTGGTGGCAGGTACCAGGCCAGTGGCAGCAGGTCGGGCCAGCCGAGGCCGTCGATCACCTTCAGCGCCGCCGGTTGCCCGCCGCGATACTGGAGCACGATATTGTGCAGCAGCAGGTGCCGGGAGGGCATGCCCAGGGCCCGCCAGCGCGCGCAGAAATGTTCCAGCAGCGGCGCCAGGCTGGCGCTCTCGCCGTGCTGCCACAGGTACTGCTTGAGGGTGATGGCGATGCGGCCATCGTCGTCGCGCAGCAGTTCCGAGCACAGTCCGGGGCCGAGGCTGGTGGCGACAAAACCGTGCAGGCGCGGAACCAGCTCGAAGGCGGCGCTGCCGATGCGCCCCTCGATACGCCGGTAGACCGCGGCCTCCTGTTGGTTGTCGTCAAAGCGCGAGAGTGGCTTGAGGCGCTTGATGGGGGTGGCCTCGCGGCGTTTTTGTGCGGGACTGCGGTCGGCGCGCAGCACCTTGATGCAGCGCTCCGGGTGGCGCGGGTCAACGAAGCACAGGCGATTGCCGCCACGGGCAAAGGCGGCGCCCTCTTCGCCCAGGTCGAGAACCCCGGCCGCTGTCACCGCTCGCGCCCGTGGCTGGCGATGGACTGCAACAAATCGCCGTAGCGGCGGCAGATCTGCGCGCGGCTGTAGTGGGCGAGGTAGTGAGCCCTGGCTCGCCCGGCAAGATCGCGCGCGGCGGTGGAGTCGTCGAGCAGCGAGCGGATGGCGTCGGCCAGTGGCACCACTTCATCCACCGGTGTCAGCAGCCCGGTTTCCCCGCTGTCGATCAACTCAC
>JBKDZQ010000583.1:0-3702 GCA_047971325.1 Parahaliea sp. | reverse complement strand
CGGCGCCACCGGGCAACTGCAACAGGGCCGGCGGCGCAACCTGCTGCTGGTGATCGATGGCGAGAAAGACCGCCAGCAGGCCGTCGACACACCCGGGTCGACGCTGGATACCGGTCCCACCGTGCTGCACGCCCTGGGCTGGCCCGGAACCTCGCTGGGCCTGGGGCGGGATCTGCTCGGCGGCGACGCGCAGGACAACCTCAGTGCACGCTTTCAGCGACCCAACCAGCAGATCATCGCCTGGCGACCCTTCTTCGATGCCTTCTGGCAATTGCCGTCGATCGGCAAAGGCGTCGCCATTGACAGTCAGCAGCGGGAAATCCGCCTGGAGGGCCGCCGCTTCCCGTTGCCGGTCCTGATGCGTTTCGACCGGCATCACGAGCTGTCCCGGTTTACCTTCGAGGGCATCTCCACCAATCTGCCCCAATACCTGCTGCAGCAGGAACCCGGGGAATCCTTTGGCTGGATCGACGACTGCAGCAGGATACAGGCCCTGAACAGCAAGTTGCCCGCAGAGGGACTCTGCGCCTACTTTGGCCGCCTGGATGCCCGGCAATCCCTGGCGATACCCCTGCCCCCCACCAGCATCACCGTGCCCGCCGAGGATATTCTCACCGGTTTTGCCGCCGGCTCCTCACCCGCCCTCGCCGCCACCCGGCGCCAACGGCTGTCGCGCTATGTGAATACCGGTTCGTTACAGGTGGCTGACGACACTGGTGTGCTGCCGGTAATGAAGCCCGGGCTGACCATCACCCTGGTGTCGGCGGCTGGCCTGGGTTCCGATTCCTTTGTCAAAACCCCCAGCCAGCGGCTGACTCTCAAGCGCGGGCTGAATCTCATCGGCGTGAACCCGGAGGGAGAGCCGCGGCTCCTGCAGCGACTGGATGGCTGTGGCGGACCGGACGACGCCAGAGTGCTGACCCTGCCCCGGATCACAAGGCAAAGCCGTCACACGGCTTACGCGCTGGTGGTACACGACTCCGCCACTTGCCCGCCCCGGGATATCTCGGCGCTGATCGCCGGACTGGGCCTGGAGCAATTGCCAGGTGACGCTGTCCGCCTCCCCTATGTCGCCTGGTACGACCCGGACCGGCAACAGTGGCGGGAGCGCAGCGGCAAGCTGAACACCCAGGTGCGGATCGAACTGGGCGCAGCCACGGTCTCACCCTAGCAGCCTGTCGGGCTCAAGTCCGACAGGCTGCTAGGGCAGCGCCTGGCCCAGGGCTTCCGCCCGCCAGGGTGCCACCCACAGCAGCATCACCATGCCCGGCACCGCCAGCATGGCGCACAGCAGAAAGAAACCTACCCAGCCGATGTGCTCGACAATCACGCCGGTACTGGCGTTGGCAACAATACGCGGCAGCGCCGCCAGCGCGGTAAACAGCGCAAACTGCGTGGCGGCAAAGGCGCGACTGGTTTCGCGGGCGATAAACGCGGTGAAGGCCGCGGTGCCAAGCCCCACGCCGAGGTACTCAAAGGCAATCACCAGCGCCAGCAGCCACAGGTGGGCCTGGCTGGCGGCGAGCACGGCGAAGCCGAATATGCTGACCAGTTGCACCAGCCCGAACAGCCACAGGCTGCGATTGATGCCCAGCCGTATCATCAGCACACCGCCGAGCAGGCCGCCGACAATCGCCGGCCACAGGGCGGCGTGCTTGGCCACCAGGCCGATCTGGGTCTTGGTGAAGCCCATATCCAGGTAGAACGGCGTGGCCAGCGCCGTGGCCATGTTGTCCCCCAGTTTGTAGAAGAACATAAAGGCCACCACCACCAGCAAGGGGCGCCAGCCCTTGCGCCGCAGGTATTCCCGAAAGGGCGCCACCACCGTTTCCGCCAGCCCCGATGGCGCCGGCACCTCGGACTGCGGCTCGCACACCAGCAGGGTCATGGCCACGCCCACCAGCATGAAAGCGCCGGTGATCCAGAATACGCTGTGCCAGGGCATCACATCCGCCAGCACCAGCGACAGGGAGCCCGGAATCAGGCTGGAGATACGGTAGGCCTGGACATGGATGGCATTGCCAAGGCCCAGCTCTTCATCGGGCAGAATTTCGCGCCGGAAGGCATCCAGCACAATGTCCTGGCTGGCACTGAAAAAGGCCACCACCAGCGCCAGCCAGGCGATCACCCCGGTGGAAGCCTCTGGCGAGAACAGACCCAGCGCGCCGATGGACAGCAGCAGCGCCAGCTGGCTGACCAGCATCCAGCCCCGACGGCGGCCCAGACGACCCAGCAACGGCGGGCGGTAGCGATCCATGAAGGGTGCCCACAGGAATTTCCAGGTGTAGGGAATGCCCACCAGCGAAAACAGGCCGATCTCGGTCAGCGACACACCGCCATCGCGCAGCCAGGCGGGCACCAGCTGGATCAGCACGTACAGGGGCATGCCGGAGGCGAAGCCGATGAAGATGCAGGTGAGTATGCGACGGTTGAGCATGGCCCGCCACCAGGACTCGCGGCGGTCGGCTGGCATAGGCTGGATTCCCCTTATCCATTGAAATAGTTATCTGCCTGCGATTGGCGACCCACTCTATCACCAATGTGGTGGATAGCTGAAACCTTCGCCCCGTTTGCGCCTGCCCAAAGCGAAACGCGGGTTCTGGCGCCAGCTTGGCAGGACTCTTGAGGCCACTGATATAATTGTTCGGTTAGATGGCATTAGCGGCAGATCTACCCGGCCGTGCCTGCGCAAGCCCCCTGTCAACGCACTTTGGAGTTGTATGAAAAAGCCCACCAGAGGCAGCCATAACGGCAAGGTCTATCCCCAACTTTATGCACAAGACGATTTCGTTTTCTTCCTGCACATTCCCAAAACGGCCGGCACGGCAATTGCCACGGCGCTACAGCGGCTGTTTGCCCAAGAACACATCCTGACTCACGAGCAGATGAACTTTGTGCGCGGCCACGATCCTTCGATATTCCTGTCAGCGCAGTTTTTTCACGGCCACTTCACCTACGACGTCTACGCCTACCGGCTGCCCAGAGCGCCCAACTTCATACTGACCTTTCTGCGCGACCCGGTGGCACACTACGTTTCCACCTATTTCCACCTCAAGCTCGAACCGACCTTCATTTACGACACCAGGCTGGTAGCGGACGAGAAGCTGGCGAGAGAGTTTCACCGCGCCATCCAAAACAGTTCCATGGAGGACTTCTTCCGCCACGAATTGGCCGATATGTTCGACAATTTCCAGACCCGCTACCTGGTCAGGGGCCTGAGCAACGAGTATCAGGACCTGAGTGACCCAACACTGCTCCCCATTGCGCAGAGACTGCTGGTCAACCTGCCTTTTTTTGGCCTTACCGAGCGCATGCAGGACTCGCTGCGCCTGCTCGGGAGCACCATGGGCGCTGCCCAGAGGCTGGAAGTTGCCCTGGACAATGTGTCCCGCAACAAACCCGCGGACTACGCTCTGAGTGCGACAGCGCTAAATGAAATTCAGCGACGTACCACCATTGACCGCAAGCTGTATGCATTCGCCTCAAGGGCGTTCGCCGACAGATTTTCAGCGGCCGAGGAAGCCGGCGCGCTGCCAGAGCTGCCCGAGGCAGCCGGCACTGTCCAGGCGGCGCCCGGTAGCTATGCAAACTAGTACAGAAACCTGTTAATTACGAAACATAATGGCGAGCCATCTTGACATCCGCGTCCTGACGAGTAAACGTCCACTCGATGCCACGCTGTTCGGCATTGCGTCGTTGTTG
>JBKDZQ010000582.1:0-2652 GCA_047971325.1 Parahaliea sp. | reverse complement strand
CTCGCGGAATTTGTCGACTACAGTTTTGACAATAACGTGCCTCTGCTGGCCCATTGCAATGGCGATGCGGCGGTTGACCAGCTTATTCATGTAATAGCAGCCGCCAATCAACGATTTGGTAAGGCGGATCGACGCCCGGTCGCAATCCATGCTCAGACTGTAAGGGAGGATCAGATCGAAGCCATGAAACGGGAAGGGATCGTGCCCTCCTATTTTGTTGCTCACACCTACTTCTGGGGTGACTGGCATCGGGATTCCGTACTGGGAAAGCAGCGCGCCGAACGCATCAGCCCGCTGCGATCCACCGCGAATCGCCAACTTGTCTACACGGTGCACAATGATACACCGGTCGTGCCTCCCGATATGATGCGCCTGCTGTGGACCGCGGTGAATCGCGTTACGCGCAGCGGTGAGATACTGGGAAAATCCGAGCGCGTCACGGTCATGGAGGGAATCAAGGCGATGACACTGCATGCGGCCTACCAGATGTTTGAAGAGGATGACAAAGGAAGCCTGGAGGTCGGCAAGCGGGCAGATCTGGTAATTCTCTCCGACAACCCTCTGGAGGTCGACCCGATGGCCATCAGGTACATTGCCGTTGTCGAGACCATCAAGGATGGTGAGAGCGTGTTTATTCGTCAGTGAGGTCCACTGCCAAGCTGCCGGTATGTTTCGTCAGAAAAGCTAGCTGGGCGCTGGCTGTCCTGGCTGGTTGCTCTATCATTGGTACATGGCCTGCATCCTCGAGGATGACCAGCTCGCTGCCCTTGATGCCCGCGTGTAACACCTCGGTACAGGATACATTCAGCAGCCTGTCGTGACGCCCCCAGAGAATCAGGGTTGGGGTCTCGATGCCGTCCAACTGGTCGTTCATGGTGCCTCCGTCCTGTTCTATTCGCCGGAGTAACTGGGCAAAAATCCTGTCCAGGAGCGCCTCGTGGGTCTTGAAGCGGCGATACATAACACGTTTGAAAGCGCGGGGAATCCAGCGCGGTCTGTAGGCAGCCAGCTCCAGCAGGCGGTCGATGTCCGCCATACTGCGCACCGCCAAAGGTGTCGCCGAGGGATCCGCAGCCATGATACGCTCCAGGTCGCTCTCGACGGCTCCGCTGACACCCGCGTTATTAAACAAGCTCAGGCTGCGCAGTCGTCCGGGGTGACGAAGTGCAAATTGCAGTGCGATAAAACCCCCCATCGAATTGCCCCCGAGATGGCACTTGTCGATACCCAGGGCGTCGAGAAAATCTGTCAACCGCCCTACCTGGGCGTCGATGCCGTAGTCCTCATGCAGGCGCCGATCATTTTCCCCAAACCCCGGCAGGTCGGGGGCAATCAATCGGTAGTGCCCAGTGACGAAGGGCGCATAGCGGGTCCAGTTGTCCTTGTCGCCGCCGAAGCCGTGTATCAGTACCAGGGGCTCGGCACCGGCCTTGCCGCCATCCAGGTAGGACCAGGACCAGCCGTTGACCGTCAACTGGCGCCTATAAATGCCAGCGCGCCTGCGAGCCATTTGAATACTCCTGTCGAACAACCAGCCCGGGTAGGCAAAATAGAGCAACGCCAACAGGCCGATGGCGGTAATCGAGACCAGCAGCAATGTTGTCAT
This sequence comes from Parahaliea sp., assembly GCA_047971325.1. Lineage (GTDB taxonomy): Bacteria > Pseudomonadota > Gammaproteobacteria > Pseudomonadales > Halieaceae > Parahaliea. Next base: position 1,046 of record JBKDZQ010000582.1, on the reverse strand, counting down.
ATCGACAGGGCCTTCTGTTTGCGCGCGGGATCGGTCCGGGCGATGATGGCATCCAGTATCTGGCTGATCCGGGTCTGGGTGCGGATCATCGGCACCCTCGGCCAGGTGGTCTGTTCACCGGCGAGAACTAGATCCCTGATTTCATCGGCTGTCAGTCGCCCGATAATCTTGTTGATCGAACGAAGGCGCATGGGGCGCACCAGATTGATATCGCCGCTATAGGTCTGGTTGATCACCGACATGGTAAGGCTGGCCGCGCTGTTGATCTTCGGAAAGTGCGACAGCGGCCTGGCCATCAATGACATTTGGGTATTGAGCAGGGTGCGGATGGTGTCCCTGCCGGCATCACGGAGAACATCGAGGGTCGAAAGCTGGTTTTTGTTGGTTCTTGTCAAACGGGCGAGAACAGGATTGGCCTGACTGACGATGTAGTGATTGACGCCATAGAGCCTGGCCAGCCGTTTGGCCGGCAGGTCGTCGGCGACGGTGCCATCCACCCATTTGCGATTTTTGAGATAGGGCGTGCGAACGCCGCCGATATCCAGCGCCATCAGGGTGATTGGCTGGAACACGCCAGGCAGCGCACCGGAGGCCTGTACGGCATCGCGAACCAGTACATTGGGGGAGGTAATAGCATTGAGCAAGCGGGAGTTCTGATGTCGTTCCGCAGGCGCCACGGAGACATTGAGATGTCGACCGGTCAGCTCAAAGGCTTCCTGGAAGGTCATATCCGGAATGATCTGATTGATGTGCGCCCGCACCTGCGCACTGTCCAGCCGCTGCGAGCGTGCAGCCCGATCCGACTCTGCTACCGAAAACCGATCGATAAACCAGTTTTCATCGAGAATATCGCAAAGCTCGCTATCTCTATGTGTGCACAGGATGGCGCCAACCACCGAGCCACCGCTCGACCCGGAGATAATGTTGGGTATAAGCCCTTCGGACCACAGGGCTTTGACCACACCAATGTGGAAATACAGAAAGGTTCCCGAGCCACTGAGCATCAGCGCGGAGCGCCCGAAACAGTGGTAGGCGCGGATGAAAAA
>JBKDZQ010000581.1:0-2331 GCA_047971325.1 Parahaliea sp. | reverse complement strand
GTGCCACCCTGTGCACCCGCAGCAAACCGCGCTGCCAGCACTGCCCGGTGGCTGCCGACTGCGGCGCCCGTGCCAAGGGCGCCCAGGCCGACTACCCCGGCCGCAAGCCGAAAAAAGCCCTGCCGGTACGCCAGACTATCATGCTGCTGGCCATCAACGGCAACGGCGACGTCTATCTGGAGCAGCGCCCCCAGGCCGGCATCTGGGGTGGCCTGTGGTGCTTTCCCGAACTGGAGGACCCGGACCAGGTGGCAACGCGCTGCATCGACCTGTGGTCCCGGGAACCCGAACGCATCACCCGGCAGGCTGCCTTCCGCCACACCTTCAGCCACTACCACCTGGACATCACCCCCGTACTTGCCCATCTGCCCGGCAGCCCCGGCGTCGTCATGGCCAGCGACCGGCAGCTCTGGTAGAACAGGGCGCAACCGCCCCGTGTGGGTCTCGCCGCGCCGGTAGCCCGGCTGCTGGTCAGCCTCGATGAGCACTGAATCAGGACACCAACCATGCCCCGTACCGTTTTCTGCCGCAAATACCAGCAAGAGTTGGAGGGTCTGGATGCCCCGCCCTACCCCGGCCCCAAGGGCCAGGACATTTTCGAGCACATCTCCAAACAGGCCTGGCAACAGTGGCAGGCCCATCAGACCATGCTCATCAATGAAAAACAGCTCAGCCTGATGGACCCCCAGACCCGCAAATACCTGCAGGGGGAAATGGATAAATTCTTTGCCGGCGAAGCCTACGATCAGGCCGAAGGCTACGTGCCCCCGAGCAAGTAAGACGCCCCGATAGCCGCCCTGTTTCCGGCGGCACAAATGCCCGCTGGCGGCGCTTGACTCCCGGCAGCACAGCGGTTTTAATACGCCCCCTTCACCCAGCGCGACCCTCCGCCCGGATAGCTCAGTTGGTAGAGCAGGGGATTGAAAATCCCCGTGTCGGCAGTTCGATTCTGTCTCCGGGCACCATACCTACTTGTTTTTAAAGGATTTCCTCAAAATTCTTTCCCCCGAAATCTGTAGCATAGACATCACATGGTAGGCGCCATATGCTGCTGGCATGGTGCACAAGAAAGACCGATTCACCGTCATCAGCTTGCTGATGAGGTTTCGGTACGCATTGCGAGCGCAGCCTGACTGGAAGTCGGTTCTGCCGGTGCCCCTGATGAGCAGAGTGTCGCCGGTAAAAACCATTGCTTGCTCAGGGACATAGACACAGGAGGACTCAGGGGTATGACCCGGCGTATGAATCCAGTGAAGCCCTATCGATCCCAGTTTGAGGACATCACCGTCTGACAACCTGGTGGTCAGGCCCTGAGCTGCACAATGACGGTCCTGGACGGTCATGCACCCTGTTGCGGCATGCAGCGCATACCCAGGCCGGTAACATGATCCGCGTGGAGATGGGTGTGCGTATACCGCCGAAGCCTGCCACCCACTCCATTTGAAGGCTGCCACCGGGACCGGAGCAAAGCTGCCACCCATCGGAGCGTAGCGACGCGGGGTTTGCATTGTTACTCGGAAGCGGTGGTGTCCGTCAACCTGGCCTGATGTTTTCGCATGGATTCTCCCCGCAGTTGTATCTTGTAGGCGTTGTGCACCAGCCGGTCCAGGATGGCGTCCGCCAGCGTCGCATCGCCGATCACGCCGTGCCACTCTTCGATGGGTAACTGGCTGGTGGCGACGGTTGAGCGGCGGCCATGGCGATCCTCCAGCACCTCCAGCAGGTCGCGCCGGTTCTCGGCGCTCAGTTTCATCAGGCCCCAGTCATCGAGGATCAGCACGTCGACCTTGGCGAGATTGGCCAGCAGCCTCGGGTAACTGCCATCGCCCTTGGCGATCATCAGTTCCCGCAGCAGCCGGGTCAGGCGGACGTACTGGGCGGTGTAACCCTCGCGACAGGCCTTGTGGGCCAGGGCGCAGGCTAGCCAGGTCTTGCCCACGCCAGTGGGGCCGGTGATGAGGACGTTGAGGTGCTCCTTTACCCACTGGCAGGCTGCCAGCGACTGGATCAACCCTTTGTCCAGTCCCCGGGGATTGCGGTAGTCGATGTCCTCCAGGGCGGCGACATGGCGCAGCTTGGCCCGGCGCAATCGGTTGCTCAAACGCCGGTTCTCGCGCTCGGTGATCTCCCGATCCACCAGCAGACCGAGGCGTTCCTCGAAGGCCAGTTCATCGATGTCGGGCGTGGCTATCTGGTCAGCGAGAGCCGCTGCCATGCCGGTAAACTTGAGGGCCTGGAGCTTGTCCAGGGTGGGATGCTTCAACATGGCGGGCTCCTTCAGTGGTAGTACGCGGGACCGCGGATGTTGTCGTGGGTGTCGGGCAGTGCCAG
>JBKDZQ010000580.1:0-7426 GCA_047971325.1 Parahaliea sp. | reverse complement strand
GTCATCCCGCTGGAGCAGATCACCGCCGGGGTGCACATATCCGGTACCCTGGAGGCGGCGACGCTGAAGGTCTACACCAATCCTCCGATGCCGGAAGTGGAGGCGCTGTCCTACCTGACCCGGGGGCGGGGCCTGGATTCCGGGGCCGGTGGCGCCGACAGTACCGCGCTTGCACTGTCGCTGGGCACCGGCCTGCTCAACCGCAGCGCGCTGGTGGAGAACCTGAATAGGGTGCCCGGACTGAGCGGCGTGGAGTTTGGCGCCGAGGGCAGCAACGACAAAACCGCCGCCACCGTCAGCGGCTATATCGGCGAGCGCATCTACCTGTCCTACGGGGTGGGCCTGTACGAGCCGGTCAACGTGCTTACCGCGCGACTCTATCTGCGCACCCGGCTGTGGCTGGAAGTGGTGAGCCGGCTGGAAAGCTCGGTGGATGTCTATTACAGCTTCGATATCAACTGACGGGGCCAGCGTGGGCCAGTCCAGGCGGCTGGCAAATCCATCCTCTCGGGACTGTAGAATGACCGCAAAGCTGCACACAGAGATACTCGATGGGGTTGCCATCGTTCGCTTCGACAACCCACCCTTGGGTTTTCTGGATGGGGAGATGGCCGTTGCTTTCGATGCGCAGCTGCAAGGGCTTGTCGCCCGGAAGGATCTGCGGGTCATCGTGCTGACCGGCGCGACGGACGGTGTTTTTATCCGCCATTTCGATCTTGGCGAACTGGCGCAATCCGCCGACGCCCTTGCTGCCGGCCCTCCCTCGACAGGGGCACATTGGGAAGAGTCCATATTTCACCGGATTACCCGGCAGATCGAGACCTGCGATGTTCCGGTGATCGCCGCGATCAACGGGGACTGCATGGGTGTGGGTCTTGAGCTCGCCCTTGCCTGCGATATGCGGATCGCCCGCAGTGGACCCTACTCCATCGGCTGGCCCGAGATGAATATCGCCATGTTCCCGGGGGGTGGGGGCACCGTGCGGCTCGCGCGGATGCTGGGTCCGGCGCTTGCTTTCGAACTGATCGCGACGGCGACGGTTCTCGAACCGCTGGAAGCGCAAAGGCGCGGGCTGGTGAACCACGTTGCCAGCGATCCGCTGGGGCTGGCACTCGAGCTTGCGAAAACCCTGGCACAGCGCTCGCGAAGCGGCATCGCCGCAGCCAAGCGCATCATCGGTGCCAGCAATGACCTGTCGATAGAGGGTGCACTGTCGCTGGAGCAGATGGAAGTCAACGCGCGGCTCGGCAGTGAGGAAGTGCGCGCCGCACTGCAGACTTATGTACGCACCGGGACAGACCTGCGCCAACTGGCCGAGCCAGGAGAGCAAAAGATGTGAATGAAGCCGGGACCGGGCGCTTGTGTCCCGCAAGGCCGGTTCCAGCCTGGAATCCTGTCCGCAGCCACGAATTTCGGGCTACAATACGGTATTCCCAAACAACAACACTGCAGGTCCAACGCATGCCCAGTCTCTACGATATCACCGTCCCCACTTTCACCTGTGCCCTGAACAACGCCGCCGTCGTCATGCGTAAAGGCGCGGAGCATTTCCGGGATCAACCGCAAGCGCTCGAAGACATACTGCAAATGAAGCTCGTGGATGACATGCTGCCATTCACCTTCCAGGCCTGGAGTGTGCGGCACCACACCCTGGATGCTATCCAGGGGATTATTGCTGGAAAATTCACTGTCCCGGAGCCGGTTCCTGCACTCGACTACGCCGGCTTCCAGAAGATGCTGACGGAGACTTTGGAGGAACTGAGCGCCGTCGATCGGGAAGCCGTCGACGCCGCGCAGAACGGCCCGGTCATTTTCACCTTTGGCGAACTCGAGATTCCGTTTACTGCCGAGAACTTTGCCCTCACTTTCTCGCTGCCCAACCTGTACTTTCACCTGACCACCCTGTACGACATGCTGCGCATTCGCGGTGTGCCGCTGGGCAAGGCCGATTACCTGAAGTCCATGAAGGTGGGCCTGCCGCAATAAACCTTGCAGTGCGGCGAACCTGTGGTGTGGTGAATACCTTATCCCCATCACCCTGGCGATACGCTATGCTAAAGGGAAACCAAAGAGGTTATTGCTATGAGCGACGTAGAAATTTCCGAATCCCTGCGGCCCTGGGTCAAGGAGCACATCGCCCTGTATCTGGTCGACGGTGAAGCCGCGCACTACTGGGATGCGTCCCTGGCCGGCGCCGAGGGCCTGCTGACCACACTGCTGCTGACCACCAGCGGGCGCAGGACCGGGCGCAAGCTGGTGCTACCACTGATCTACCGTCCCACGGACACGGGGGGATACTGCATTATCGCTTCCAAGGGTGGGGCGCCTGCGCATCCGGCCTGGTATCTCAATCTGGAAGCTGAACCCCGGGTGCAGGTAAAAGTGGCCAACGATACCTTCGAGGCGGTGGCCCGTGTTGCCCAGGGGGATGAGCGCAAACAGCTCTGGCAGCGGATGGTGGACTACTATCCACCCTACACCGACTATCAAAAGGCGACGGACCGGACCATACCGGTGGTGGTACTGGATCCCGTCAAGTAGCGAAAATCACAGGCCGCACAGGGATAACAGTATGTTCGGCTTGTTAAGGCGTATCCGCGGGCGCCAGTCCGTGGATACTGCCCGGCTTTTGCCCCAATGATTGAACTGTCAGCCACAGTCAATTTTTTTTACCCGTAGCATCATTGCGCCTGGCGCCGCCGCCTCGCACCATTGGGCACCCAGTGGCCCGCGGGCCGCGTCCTGTCCTGAACATACCATCCCAGAGGCCAGACTATGTCCAATACAGCCTATATTTACGATGCCCTGCGCACGCCCCGCAGCAAGGGCAAGCGCGACGGCAGCCTGCACGAAGTGAAACCCATCGATCTTGGCGCCGGCCTGCTGCGCGCCCTGCAGGCGCGCCACGACCTGGATACGGCCTACGTCGATGATGTGGTGATGGGTTGTGTCACCCCGATCGGCGAGCAGGGTTCCGATGTGGCGAAAATGATCGTGCAGAACGCCGGGTGGGACGAATCGGTGGCCGGGGTACAACTCGACCGCTTCTGCGCCTCGGGCCTGGAGGCGGTGAATATCGCTGCCCAGAAGGTGGCCTCCGGCTGGGAGGACCTGGTGGTGGCCGGTGGCATCGAGTGCATGTCCCGGGTGCCCATGGGCTCCAATGGTGGTGCCATGGGCGGTGACCCGGTGTTCAGCATGAAGACCGGTTTTGTGCCCCAGGGCATCGGCGCGGACACCATCGCCACGCTCGAAGGCTGGTCGCGGGAGGATATCGACCGCTACGCCCTCGCCTCCCAGCAGCGCGCCGCCCACGCCCGCGACAGTGGCTATTTCGACCGATCCGTCGTGCCGGTCCTGGACTACAATGGCCTGACCGTTCTGGAACGGGACGATTTCATCAAGCCCGATACCACCCTGGCGGCCCTCGGCGGTCTCAAGGCCTCCTTCGAGATACCGGGCAAAATGGGTTTCGACGATGTCATCCTCGCCAAATACAACACGCTGGCACACATCAACCATGTGCACACACCGGGCAATTCCTCGGGTATTGTCGACGGGTCCAGCGCGGTGCTGATTGGCAGCGAGCGGGCGGGCAAGGATCTGGGCCTGACGCCCCGCGGGCGCATCGTGGCCACCGCGGTGCTGTCCACCGACCCCATCATCATGCTCACAGGCCCGGGGCCGGCGGCTGAAAAATGCCTGAAAAAGGCCGGCCTGAGCAAGGCCGATATCGACCTGTGGGAAATCAACGAGGCTTTCGCCTCGGTAGCCATGCGCTACATGAAGGACCTCGGCATCGATCACGAGGTGACCAACGTCAACGGTGGTGCCATCGCCATGGGCCATCCCCTGGGTGCCACCGGCGGCATGCTGGTCAGCACCATGCTGGACGAACTTGAGCGTCGCGGCCTGAAGCGGGCCATGCTGTCCCTTTGCGTGGGCGGTGGCATGGGGATTTCCACCATTATCGAGCGCGTGTAAGCGGCGTCAGACAGAGGCAAGAGACGATGAGTGTATTCAAGTACGAAAAAGACGCCGACGGTATCGTGACCGTCACCATGGACATGACCGGTCCGGTCAACTCCATGAATCAGGAGTACCGCGACACCATGGGTGAAACCCTGGTGCGCCTGGAAGCCGAGCAGGGTCTCGCCGGCGTGGTGTTCGCCTCCGCCAAGAAAGTGTTCTTCGCCGGTGGCAACCTGCACGACCTGCTGGCCTCGAAAAAAGGTGATGAAGACCGCTTCTTTGCCGAGGTGGAAGGCACCAAGGCCCAGCTGCGCCGTATCGAGAAACTGCCGGTGCCGGTGGTGGCGGCCATCAATGGCGCTGCTCTGGGTGGCGGCTTCGAGCTGTGCCTGTCCTGCAACTATCGCGTGGCCTGGGACGACAAGGCTGTGCAGGTGGGGCTGCCGGAGGTAACCCTGGGCCTGTTGCCCGGTGGCGGCGGCGTGGTGCGCATGGTGAATCTGCTGGGCCTGCAGACCGCGCTGCACTACCTGCTGGAGGGTACCCGGCTGCCGGCAGCCGCGGCGCTGGAGCAAAAGCTGGTGCATCAACTGGTGGACACCCGCGAACAACTCGTGCCGGCGGCAAAAGCCTGGATTCTGTCGCAAAAGGACAATCCCGAGGCCGCGGTGCAGCCCTGGGATCGCAAGGGTTTCAGGATTCCCGGTGGCGATGTCAACCACCCGGCGGTGGCGCAGCTGGTGACCATGGCGGTGCCGATGCTGCGCCAGAAAACACGGGGTCTGCTGCCGGCCCCGGAGCAGATCCTCGACTGCGCGGTCAGCGCCGCCCGCCTGGATTTCGAAACCGCATTACGCATCGAGTCCCGCGGGCTCACCTACCTGGCGGTGACGCCGGTGGCCAAGAACATGATTTCCACTTTTTTCTTCGGCATGAACCGCCTGAACGGCGGCACTAGCCGACCGGCCGGCATCGAGCCGCGACCGGTGAAGAAAGTGGGCGTGCTGGGCGCCGGCATGATGGGGCAGGGTATCGCCTATGTTTCGGCCATGTCCGGTATCGAAGTGGTGCTCAAGGATGTCTCCCTGGAAGCCGCCGAGAAGGGACGGGCCTCTTCCGAGGCGCTGTTGGCCAAGCGCGTCAGCCGCGGCCAGATGAGCGAGGACAAAAAATCCGGGATACTGGGCCTGATCAGGCCCACCGCCGACAATGCCGACCTGCAGGGCTGCGACCTGATCATTGAGGCGGTGTTCGAGAACATGGCGCTGAAGCACCAGAGTACCCGGGAGACCGAGGGCTGTCTGACCGCCGATGGCGTCTGGGGCTCCAACACCTCGACCCTGCCGATCACCCAGCTGGCCGAGGCCAGCAGCCATCCCGAGCGTTTCATCGGCGTTCACTTCTTTTCTCCAGTGGACAAAATGCCGCTGGTGGAGATCATTTGTGGCGAACGGACCAGCGACGAGACCCTGGCCCGCGCCTTTGACTATGCGCGCCAGATTCGCAAGACGCCCATCGTGGTCAATGACTCCCTCGGATTTTTCACCTCGCGGACCTTTGGCACCTACCTCGACGAGGGCGTGCGCCTGCTGAAAGAGGGCGCACACCCGGTGCAGATCGACAACCTGGGCAAGGCCGTCGGCATGCCGGTGGGGCCGCTGGCGGTCTACGACGAGGTGAGCCTGGAGCTGAGCCGCAAGGCCCAGCAAACCTGGAAGGAAATGGGGGTGCAGGATACCCTCAGCGACGCCAGTATCACCCGGGAAGTGGTCGACACCATGGTCGGGCAGCACGGTCGTGGGGGTCGCCACCACGGTGGCGGTTTCTATGAATACAGCGAGGATGGCGGCAAACAGATCTGGCCCGGTCTGTTCGATCTCTATTACCGGCCCGACTATCAGCTGCCCGAGCAGGACATGAAGGATCGCATGCTGTTCCGCCAGGTGATCGAATCGCTGAAGTGCCTGCAGGAAGGGGTGCTGCGCAGCGTTGACGACGGCAATATCGGTTCCATTATGGGTATCGGTGCCCCCACCTGGACCGGTGGCTTCATCCAGTTCGTCAACACCTACGGTGTGCAGCGCTTTGTCGACCGCTGCCGCGAGTTGGCCGCCGCCTACGGCGAGCGCTTCCAGCCCCCGGCCATTGCCCTGGAGAAGGCGGCCGCCGGCGAGTCCTTCGGCTGATCACGGCAGTTGTTGACGATCGCCGGCCCGGCGATCGTCAATCTGCCATATCGCGCTGGTCACTGGCGAAAGTACGCGCCTGTACTGCCAGCCGTTGAATGGAGAGCGCCGTGGCCCGGCGGTGTGGCGACACGGATGCGTTGTCGGCTGATGGCGTCCCGCGTCCCGGACGCCGGGTTCAGCTGCGTACTGCCAGTACGCTGCGGCGAAAGCGTTCGGCAAAAAGGTCGATTTCCCCTTCGCTGATGGTCAGCGGTGGCGACATGACCATGTGATCGCCGATGGCCCGGCACAGCAGGCCGTTGTCGTAACAGCTCTGGTGAATCTTCGGCCCCAGTGACTTGGCGGGCAACTGGCCCGGATCGAAGCTGACCGCTCCCAGCAGGCCGTAGTTGCGGATGTCGATGACCCCGGGCAGGTCGCGCAGGGCGTGCAGGGTGTCGGCCCAGTACGCGTTCCTGGCGCCGGTGAACAGCCCCTCACCTTCGTAGATGTCCAGCGCCGCCAGTCCGGCGGCGGCGGCCACCGGGGTGCCGGCGTAGGTATTGCCGTGGAAGAATTCCGGGATGGTGTTCGGGGTCGCATCGAAAATAGCCTGCTGGATGCTGTCTTTGATGAACACGCCACCCATGGGTACGGTGCCGCCGTTCATCCCCTTGGCGCAGGTCATCATGTCGGGAGTGACCCCGAATTCGATGGCGGCAAAGGCCGAGCCAGTGCGCCCGAAGCCGGTAATCACCTCATCGAAGATCAGCAGGATGTCGTGGGCGTCGCACAGTTCGCGCAGCCGCTGCAGGTAGTCACGCGGCGGCGGCACCATGCCGCCGGCGCCGGCAATGGGTTCGATGATCACCGCGCAGAGGCTGTCGGCGCCGCGCAGGGCGACAATCTGCTCGAAGGCAGCCACCATGCGGTCGGTGCCGTGGGGCGGGCAGCCCCGGCTGAAGGCATTGCGCTTGATGTCGAGCATGCCGGGCAGGAAGTCGACTTCCGCCAGTAGTGGAAAGCCGTGGCGGTTGCTGGGCAGGCCCTGCACCGAGGTGCCACCGATGTTCACGCCGTGATAACCCAGCTCGCGGGAGATGAAACGGGTCTTGCTGCCCTTGCCCCGGGCGAACTGGGAGAGATGGGCGATTTTCAGCGCGGTGTCCACCGCTTCCGAACCGGAGTTGGTGAAGAAAACCCGGTTGAGGCCCCCGGGAGTGTGTTGCGCCAGGCGGCTGGCGCACTGGAAGGCCGGCGGCGTGCCGACCTGAAAGGGTGGGGCG
>JBKDZQ010000579.1:0-2495 GCA_047971325.1 Parahaliea sp. | reverse complement strand
CGGTGCACTCTGTATGTGGCAAGACGCACCTTGGTGCGTAATCCACGATACCGGGAGGCAGACCCCTCCCGCAAATTACCACGGTGCCTGATGCAGAGTGCGTCAGGCCATGATGTCTGATTGCCGCCGGTTTGCTCGTAGATACCATCGGACAGCTCTTTTTCCGTTGCCGAGAGCTTTTTGCGTGCTGACACCCGTTCGGCTTCCAGCAAGCGTTGCTCAATCAGTTCGGCTTTGCGGGTTTGCAGGGCAAAGTAGGTCTGGGCGAAGGCGATTTCCTGTTTGCGTGGGTCGGCGTTCTGGGCGATCAGGTAGCATGCATAGCGGGTCAGCATGATGTCGCTGATTTCTCGCTGGCTGCCGGAGCCCAGTTCAACCATTTTGTTGACGTCAACAAAATGGTTACTAATCTCATGCCCGGAGACTTCGCAGGCTGTTTTCGCCTTGGTAATGGCGGACAGAAAATTACGCCACTCGTTGTAGCCCAGCAGTTGCTGTAAATCCCGCGCCAGCCAGTATTCCACTCCGTTCTCGGTCTCTTGGGCATGCCCCTCAAAGCTATCGGTCAAGGTGACGATCAGTTCATCCTTCATTACTCATTCCCCCTTACTCATACGCCGCCAAGCCCGAAATCTCACGCCCGCCGGCCTGCTTATTCAAAAAGGGCACCAATTCCTCCATCAGCGCCAGCTCGGCCTTGCTGCGCGCCTTCCAGCCCAGCTCCAGCGGCGCGAACAGCTCGTTCAATTGCTCGCCGTCGAAGATCATGCGATCGAGAATGCCGCTGACAAAGGTTTGCAGGGGAGCGTGTTCCAAGCCGTGCCTTGCAGCGAGCCCCGCCAGTTCGTTCTGTGCTTTTTGCACCCTGAATGCCTGATAGCCGTCGCGGATGGCGGCCTCGCTCAGGCCCTTGCCTGCTTCCAGCGTATTGATATAGGCAATGATGTCCTCGCGCTCGTCCATCAGGTCGCTGTGGGCGCTAAGCATACTGATAAGCTGAGCGCGGGTCATGCTGTGCTTGCCGGGCTCATCCCAGCTGAAGCGGGCAATCAGGCCCATGATGTAGTCGTAGTCGATCAGTGCCGAGGAAAAGAGCACAAACTCAAAATCCAGTTGCTCTATGTCATCCTGGGCCTCGCTGGCGTTTTCGCCAAACTTGCCCTGCTGGGCCTTGAGGCGCTGGGCGGTTTCCAGGTAGGCGCTGCGCAGGGCGCGCAGGTTGTCCTCCGGCAGTAGAGAGTTGATTTGCTGCCTCTGCGCCTCATCGAGATCGGTGTACTGGTCGAGTTGGGTTTTCAGGCGCCGCACTTGCTTGAAGCGCTGAATGAATTCCACTCGCGCCGCATCACCCTTGAGGTTGTATACGGCTTGGGGCTGACACATTTTGCGGTTTACGCCCTCATCTGAATCTCCCCTGCCGCTCTGCCCGGCCATAAAGCTGTCCATGGCCGCCACTGCCCGTGCGTACTGGTCGATCACTTTGGGCGCCGGATCCACCAGCCAGATTTCGCGCGAACGGTTGACATCTTCGCCGGAGAACAGCGCAACGGCTTCATCCACGGCTTTTTGCTGGGCACGAAAGTCGAGGATGTTGCCGTAGGGCTTGGTATCGTTGAGTACGCGGTTGGTGCGTGAGAAGGCCTGAATCAGGCCGTGGTATTTGAGATTTTTGTCCACATACAGGGTGTTCAGGTATTTGGAATCAAAGCCGGTCAGCAGCATGTCCACCACGATGGTGAGGTCGATCTTGTTCTTGTGCGGGTAGTCGCTGTTGGGGTACTGCTGGTCCTTGATGCGCTGCTGCACGTCCTGATAGTAGAGGTCGAACTCGTTGATACTGTGGTTGCTGCCGTACTGCCGGTTGTAGTCGACGATGATCTGCTTCAGCGCGGCTTTTTTCAGTTCCGGCTCTTGCTCGTTGTCGGCCTTTTCCCGGGACAGGTCTTCCTGCAACTGCTTGACATCCCTGTTGCCCTCGGCTGGTGGCGAGAATACGCAGGCGATGTTGAGCGGGGAGAACTCCGGGTCTGCTTCCCGGCGCCGGGCCTGCACCTGTTGGAACAGGCTGTAATAGGCAATGGCATCGTTGATAGAGGCGGTGGCCAGCACGGCATTGAAGCGACGTTGATTAGTGGCGGCGTTGTGTTTTTCCAGTATGGCGTCGACCACCGCCTGCCGGGCAGTGGCCGCATCGGGTTTTGCCTTTGCCTTGCTGTCGTCACCACCTTGCGCCGCATCGCCCTTGAAATAGTCTATGTGGAAACGCAGCACATTGCGGTCTTCAATGGCATGGGTGATGGTGTAAGCGTGGAGTTGTTTCTGAAAAATATCTTTTGTTGTTACCAGGGTTTTTTCTGCCTCTGCTTTATTTTCTTGCCTCTTCAGAAAAATTCGTGGGCGACTTTTGGTACCGGTAATGCGCCAAGTGCATGATACAAGGCGATTTCTGCGGAGTGGTATGTCCTGAACCCATAGGATTTTCTGGTGGTCAGTTT
>JBKDZQ010000578.1:0-1940 GCA_047971325.1 Parahaliea sp. | reverse complement strand
GGCCAGGGTGGCGTCGTTGAGGGCGGCGAAGTGGTGGCGGCCGGCCTGTACCGCGCTGCCCAGGCGCTCGGCAATGGCGACGGCGGTGTTGGCGTCGGCCTCGGCGAAGCGCAGCAGGCGGGCGCCGGCGGGCAGTGCGAGCCGGGACAGCTCTGCCCGGTACAGGCCGTCGGCGAACACCAGGGTGCTGCCGGGGAGATCGGGATAGTCCAATTGGCCGAGCTTGGGCGCCGCGTTGCGGTCCACTGCCACAAAGCGTTGTTGCAGGGCCTGCAGGTTGTTGTACTTCCAGTCCTCGGTCTTGCGGGTGGGCAGGGTGCTGCCCCGCCAGCGCTCGCGACCCTGTTCCAGCACCGGCGCCAGCCAGGGCGGTGCGAGTTGCGCCGCCGCCGCCAGCGGCTGTTGCATGAAATCGCTCATCAGGCGGCGTCCTCCAGCCAGGCGTAGCCCTTCGCTTCCAGCTCCAGGGCCAGCGATTTGTCGCCGGACTTGATGATGCGCCCGCCCGCCAGCACATGCACGAAGTCGGGCTCGATGTAGTTCAGCAGGCGCTGGTAGTGAGTCACCAGCACAAAGGAGCGCGCTGGGCTGCGCATGGCGTTGACCCCGCGCGCGACCACCTGCAGAGCGTCGATGTCGAGGCCGGAGTCGGTCTCGTCCATGATGCACAGCTTCGGTTCCAGCATCATCATCTGCATCAGCTCGTTGCGTTTCTTTTCGCCGCCGGAGAAACCTTCATTCACCCCGCGCTTGAGGAAGCTCTGGTCCAGGTTCACTTCCCGACAGACTTCGCGCGCCCGTTTCATGAAGCTGACGCTGTCGATGCCCTCTTCGTTGCGGGCCTCGCGCACCGCGTCCACTGCGGCCTTGAGGAATTCCATATTGGATACGCCGGGAATTTCCACCGGGTACTGGTAGGCCAGGAACAGCCCGAGGTGGGCCCGCTCCTCGGTGTCCAGCTCCAGCAGGTCCTGCCCCAGCAAGGCGGCGCTGCCGGCGGTGACCTGGTAGCCGGGGCGGCCCGCCAGCACGTGGCCCAGGGTGCTCTTGCCGGAGCCGTTGGGGCCCATGATGGCGTGCACTTCGCCGGGCTTCACCCTCAGGTTGAGGCCCTTGAGAATGTCTCTGTCTTCCACGCGGGCGTGGAGGTTGTCGATTGTAAGCATTGGTTCTCTCGCTGATTCTATTGCCTGGGCCGTCAGCCCACCGAGCCTTCAAGGCTCACTTCCAGCAGCTTGCCCGCCTCCATGGCGAACTCCATCGGCAGCTCACGGAACACTTCCTTGCAGAAACCGTTGACGATCATGGACACGGCTTTTTCCGCGCCCAGGCCGCGCTGCTGGCAGAGGTAGAGCTGGTCGTCGCTGACCTTGGAGGTGGTGGCCTCGTGCTCCACCACCGCGCTGGGGTTGCGACTTTCAATATAGGGAAAGGTGTGGGCCGCGCACTGGTCGCCAATCAGCAGGGAGTCGCACTGGGTGTAGTTGCGAGCACCCTCGGCCCGGGGGCTCATGCGCACCAGGCCGCGATAGGCATTGGAGCTGCGACCGGCGGAAATGCCCTTTGAAATGATGGTGGAGCGGGTGTTCTTGCCCAGGTGGATCATCTTGGTGCCGGTGTCCGCCTGCTGGGCGTTGTTGGTCAGGGCCACCGAGTAGAACTCGCCGACGCTGTTGTCGCCGCGCAGGATGCAGCTCGGGTACTTCCAGGTGATGGCGGAACCGGTTTCCACCTGGGTCCAGGAAATCTTGGCGTTGCGGTGGGCCACCCCGCGCTTGGTGACAAAGTTGTAGATGCCTCCGCGGCCCTGGGCGTCGCCGGGATACCAGTTCTGCACTGTGGAGTATTTGATCTGCGCACCGTCCAGCGCCACCAGTTCCACCACCGCCGCGTGCAACTGGTTTTCGTCGCGCATGGGGGCGGTGCAGCCTTCGAGATAG
>JBKDZQ010000577.1:0-10275 GCA_047971325.1 Parahaliea sp. | reverse complement strand
CCTGTCGGAGCTGTCCGGCATTCCCCTGCGCGATATTGGTTTTTGCGGCCTGAAGGACCGCAACGCCCTGACCAGCCAGTGGTTCAGCGTGGGTCTGGCCGGTGCCGCCGAGCCCGACTGGGGCGCGCTGGAGCGGCGCGCAGATGTGCGCCTGCTGGCGGTGACCCGCCATGGTCGCAAGCTGCGCCGGGGTGTGCACCGGGCCAATCACTTCAGTCTGTGGCTGCGCGCGCTGGCCGCCGACCGCGAGCAACTGCGGCAAAGGCTGGAGAGCGTGCGCGACCACGGAGTGCCCAATTACTTCGGCGAGCAGCGCTTTGGCCGCGATGGCGGCACCCTGGCCCAGGCCCGGCAGTGGAGCCAGCGCGGTGGCCGCCGGCTGTCCCGGACCCGGCGCGGCCTGTACCTGTCGGCCCTGCGCGGCCTGCTGTTCAACCAGCTGCTGGCGGCGCGGGTCAGGGCGGACACCTGGGCGGCGATACTGCCCGGCGATGTGTGCAGCCTGCAGGGCACCCGCAGCCGTTTTGCCTGCACCGGGCCCGATGCCGACATCACCGCCCGCGCCGCTGCCGGTGACCTGCATCCGGCCCTGCCCCTGTGGGGCCGCGGCCGCCCCGAACAGGGGGCGCAGCGGCTGGCGGAACAGGGGGCGATACTGGCGCCGGAACGGGCGGTCTGCGACTTCCTGGAGGGCGCCGGCCTGGACCTGGATTACCGCCCGGCGCGGGCCCTGCCGGATGACTTTTGCTGGCAGTTTTGTGATGATGACAGCCTTCATCTCAGTTTCAGCCTTGGGGCAGGCAGTTACGCCACCGCGGTGTTGGCGCAGATAATAGATTATTCAGAAGGGGACATGGCCATTGGTGACGCTAGTGAACAGCGCTGACCTTGCCGGGATCGGCATGACGTCGCAGCGCACCCGCGAGCGGCTGGTGCAGCGCCTGATCGAACAGGGCATTCGCGACTTCAAGGTCCTGGAGGTGATGCGCACGACACCGCGCCACCTGTTCCTCGACGAGGCCATGGCCCACCGCGCCTACGAGGATACCGCCCTGCCCATTGGCTTCCAGCAGACCCTGTCCCAACCCTACATTGTCGCGCGCATGACCGAACTGTTGCTGGCCGAGGGGCCGCGCGCGAACGTGCTGGAAATCGGCACTGGCTCGGGCTACCACACCGCGGTGTTGGCGCAACTGGTGGGCGAGGTGCACAGTGTCGAGCGAATCAAACCCCTGCTGGACAAGGCGCGGGCGCGCCTGCGCCAGCTTCGCCTGCGCAACGTGCGACTGCGCCACAGTGACGGCGGTTTGGGCTGGGCCGATAAGGGACCCTTCGATGGCATTCTCAGCGCAGCGGCGCCGGAACGGATTCCTTCTGTGCTGCTGGAACAGCTGGCGCCCGGCGGGCGTCTGGTGATTCCGGTGGGTGGCCAGGACCGGCAGCAGCTACAGGTGGTGACCCGCCGCCCTGAGGGTTGCGTCACCGAAACCGTGGAGGCGGTTCGTTTCGTGCCCCTGCGACCCGGTACCGAGCGCTGATGGGCTGGCTGGGTATCTATCTGCGAGGGGTGTTGATGGGGGCCGCCGACATCGTGCCCGGCGTGTCCGGTGGCACCATCGCCTTTATCACTGGCATCTACGACCGTTTGCTGGACAGCATCCGTGCCTTTGACGTGGCCCTGCTGGGCCTGGTGTTCAGGGGCAGGATCGCCGAGTCCTGGCGCCATGTGGACGGCGGCTTCCTGCTGGCCCTGCTGCTGGGCATTGGCACCAGCATCCTGTCGCTGGCGCGTCTGATTTCCTGGTTGCTGGAAATTCACCCGGTGCCCCTGTGGGCCTTTTTCTTCGGCCTTATCCTGGCCTCGGCGCTGGTGCTGCTGCGCCAGATCGGACCCTGGGGGCCAAGCCGGGGACTGAGCCTGGCGGCAGGAGTCGCCATCGCCGTGGCCATTGCCCTGGCGCCATCGCTGGGGCTGGCCCAGGCCGGCTTGCCGGCGGTGTTCCTGGCGGGTTTTGTCGCCATCTGCGCGATGATACTGCCGGGGATTTCCGGCTCCTTCATTCTCGTACTGCTGGGCATGTATCCGGTGGTGCTGGCGGCGGTCAAGTCTCTGGACCTGCTGTTCATCGCTGTGTTCGCCAGCGGTGCGGCCAGCGGGTTGCTGTGTTTTTCGCGTCTGTTGCACTGGCTGCTGCATCACTACCGACAGGGTACCCTGGCTCTGTTGACCGGTTTTCTGTTTGGTTCGCTGGTGATCGTCTGGCCCTGGAAGGTGGCGCGGGACTGGGTGCTCGACGCACACGGCGAGCTGAAACCGGTGCAGCAGTACCCGGTGCTGCCGGCGCAGTTCGAACAGGTCAGTGGCGACAGTGCCCAGGTGCTGCTGTGTATCGCCCTGGCCGTTGCGGGCGCCCTGGCCCTGTGGCTGATCGATGTGCGCTGGAACCGGCAGGGTCCCGGGGCCTGAGTCATGTCTGGCGGGCCGGTGCGGGGTGCGGCCCGTGAAGGCGGGGAGGGCCGGGGTGAGTGCTTGCCCAGGCTCCTGCACTGTGGCCTCTTAGGCCTGCTCACCTGCTGTCTTGCCGCCTGTGGCGGCAAACCCCGGGCGCCGATCGAGGATCTCAACCGGCCGGCCGTCCGCTCCGACCCGGCGGTTTACTCGTCGTCGCCCAGGAGGGCGCCCGGCGGGCAGTACCGGGTGCGCCAGGGGGAAACCCTGTACGCCATCGCCTGGCGTCATGGCCTGGATTTTCGGGCCCTGGCGGCTGCCAACGGGATACCCGCCCCGTACACCATCTACCCCGGCCAGCTGCTGCACCTGAAGGAAACGCCATTGCCGGTAGCCGCCAGGCCTCCCGGCCCACCACCGGCAAGCACTGCGTCACCTGTAAAATCCGCGTCTGCGCCGACCGCCACGCCGGCGCCTGGCACCACCTCTGCATCGGCTCCCGCGCCGGCACCGATATCAAAGCCCGTGGTTACCCCGTCTACCCCTGTTGCCGCGCCAGACCGGGCGCTGAGTCGTTGGCGCTGGCCCTCCCGGGGCAGGGTGGTGCGGCGTTTCTCCAGCAGCGTCCACAAGGGGATCGATATCGACGGCAAGCGCGGCGAGGCGGTGGTGGCGGTGGCCGACGGGGTGGTGGTCTATGCCGGCAACGGCATCGTCGGCTTTGGCGAGCTGCTGATCGTCAAGCACAACGATAGCTACCTGAGCGCCTATGGCCATAACCAGCGCCTGCTGGTGGCGGAGGGCGCCAGCGTCAGGGCCGGGCAGAACATTGCCGAGAAGGGCAGTTCCGGCACCGATACGGTGAAGCTCCATTTCGAGATACGCCGTGATGGCAGGCCGGTGGACCCGCTGAGCCTGTTGCCCAAACGCTGACATTGCCGGGGGTGCTCGTGTGCTGGTGGCCCTGCTGGAGCGATATCATTGACAGGTGGCGATTTAAGCATCGAGATCATCGCCAGGCATCGTCGCGATGATCTCGACAAGTGGCCACTGGCCGCTACCGATTTGTCAGACCATGTAGCCGCCGCCGTTCGCCATCAGGGCCTGGCCGGTAATGTAGTCGGCATCGCTGGAAGCGAGGAAGGACACCAGGTTGGCCACATCGCTGGGCTGCTGATGGCGACCGAGCGGGATTTGTTCGACAATGGCTTGAAGCGGCTCCCCTTTGGCCGCTCCAGTAATGGCAGAGATGGCTTTTTCGCTCTCTTCCCACATGGATGTCTCCACCACTCCGGGGCAGTAGGCATTGACAGTGATGCCATGGGGTGCCAGTTCAGCCGCCAGCGCCTGCGTCAGGCCTCGAACACTGAATTTAGTACCTGAATAAGCGCCCATGAGTGGCACAGTACCGGTGTGACCGCATGTGCTGCTGGCCGCGATAATCTTGCCGCCACCCTGCGCAATCATGGCCTTGGCGGCTGCTTGAGCGCACCAGAGCATGCCTTTGACGTTGATGCTGTGCATGAAGTCGAGATCTTCTTCCGTGGTATCCATCATGGTGGCTATCTTAATCACACCAGCATTGGCCACCATCACGTCAAGGCGCCCATAGTGCTCCAGTACCTTGTCGACCATAGCGTGGACCTGATCACGCTTGCTGACATCGCCCATCGCCAGGGTTGCATCGCAGCCCTTGTCTCGCAAGGCAGTACAGACAGCTTCGGCGGTCTTGGGGTTGATATCGTTGATAGCGACATTAAAACCATCGGCGGCCAAACGCTCCGCGATCGCCTGACCAATGCCCTGGCCCCCGCCAGTAACTACTACGACTTTCTTCTCACTCATTGGATTGTTTCCTTATTGGTGGTTGTGGAGGCAGGCGGAACCTCGATCTGACGATGTTCCGCCTGCCTGTGAAGCCTGATCAGTGAAACTCCAGACCCGCATAGTTGTTCTGCACCTACTGGTCGCAGAATGTCTTGTACTGGCTCCTGCCTCCGAAATATACCAAAGGTGTCAGCGCGGGACGTTCGCTGGTAACGTTGGTATTGCGTCCGGTAAACCAGGAGTCCACTTTGGAGAACAATGCCAGGTTGAACGTTTCCTGGACATGCGAAGTCCATTGGGCCACTGCGCTTTCTTTGGGTTCAAAGGACTCGATCTGGTTTTCTTCCATGTACTTGATCAGATCCGTTGCCAGATTGACGTTGGTTTCCGTGCAACGGGTGAAGTTGCACAGCGTAGCGGGATTGTGCGGTCCAGACAGGGTGATCAGGTTGGGGAAGCCGTCGACTGTCAGTCCCAGATAGGTTTTTGGGCCATACTTCCAATGGTCTGTTAATTTCCGGCCATCCTTGCCGCGAATATCGATTCGACTGAGCGCACCGGTAATAGGGTCAAAGCCGGTGGCGTAGATGATGACATCGAATTCGTGCTGGGCCTGCGAGGTGCGGATGCCTGTCGTATTGATTTCCTCTATCGGGGTTTCCCCGCAATCCACCAGGCGCACATTGTCCTGGTTATAGACTTCGTAATAATTGGTTTCGAGAATGACCCGTTTGGTGCCATAGCCATAGGTTTTCGGCACCAGCTTTTCCGCTGTTTCGGGATCATTCACCCGGCCGCGAATCTTGTTTGCCATAAACTCGGAGGCAGTGGCATTGGCACGTTCATCCAGCAATACGTCGGAAAAACAGCCGACCCACTTCATGAAGCCCGGTGCTGCATAAACTTCTTCATACAGGGCTTGACGTTCCTCTTCGGACACCTCCAGGGCCGAGCGCGGATCCGGCAGGTAGGGGAAGCCAGTGTCGGTGTTGGCACAGAGCGCAAAAAGATCCTCGTAGTGATCCTTGATGTAGTGCTGCCGATCAGCGTCGATATCCTTGTTGCGAAGCGGCGCGCACCAATGCGGCGTGCGCTGGAAGACGGTCAGGCTACCAGCGACCTTGGCGACCTCCTGAATCACCTGGACGCCAGACGAGCCGGTACCGATTACCGCGATTCGCTTGCCCTCCAGCTCAACCGGCTCATGAGGCCAGTTACAGGTGTGGTAGGCCTGCCCCTGGAAATCCTGCATACCCTTGATATTCGGCAGTTGCGGCGCGGACAGAATGCCAACCGCGGCTATCAGGTAGCGAGACTGGAGCACTTCCCCAGATTCGCAGGTGACTTCCCAGCGTTTGCTGGATTCGTTGTAGACGGCGGATTTGACACGGGTGTTGAATTGAATATTGTCACGCAGGCCGAATTTGTCGGCGACGTATTGGCAGTACTTCAGGTTCTCCGGTTGGCTGGAATACTCCTCGCTCCAACTCCATTCTTCAAGCAGTTCCTTCGAGAACGAATAGCCATAGCTGTAACTTTCCGAATCCAGACGGCAGCCCGGATAGCGATTCCAGTACCAGGTTCCGCCGACATCGCTACCTGCCTCGAGTATGCGCACAGACAAGCCTTGTTCCCTGGCCTGGTATAGCTGGTACAGGCCAGAGATGCCTGCGCCGATGATGATCACATCAGTGTTATTACTCGCATTGCTCATGATTCATACCTCTGTTTGTCACGCTGAATGGCTCGTGGATTCTCCCGGGCCAGTTGCGTCGGTGTGTTTAAGCGTTGGTTCCTTTAAGTCGGTGGGAACAAGCCGATAATCAGAGTTGCAGTAAGTCCTATCGCGCCATTCCCACTTCGACACGCACGCTTTCAACGCGTCCACCACGATGGCTGGAGGTAATCGATGCGACGCTGCTTTCGGCCGTCAGCATGAACAGTTCACGTCCGTCGTCGCCCCCAAGCGCGCAGGCATAGCAGTTCTGTGTGGTAGTGACCGACTCAAGGATTTTTCCACCGGGGCCAACCAGAAGGCATTCCGGACCCATGGCGTTGGCGACCCAGACATTGCCTTCGGCATTCAGGCAGATGCCGTCGGGCGCGGCTCGCGTGCTGAGATCCGCCCAAACACGGCGGTTGCTCAAGCTGCCATCGGCGGCAATATCAAAGGCGGTCAGGCACATCGCCAGAGTTTCTGCAACAATCAGCGTACGGCCATTGTCGGCAACGACCGTGCCATTGGGGAAGTGCATCTCTGTTGCGGCGACTTCCACCTGCCCGTTCGGATCGACACTCAGCAGGCTCGCCGTCGGGTGGTCAGCAAGGACTTTGTCGGGGCCACGGGCATCGAGGGCCGCATCCAGGTCAAAGCCGAAGTGCCCCACCCAGGCCCGACCCGTACGGTCCACACACATGTCGTTGCACATATGTTTGGCGTGAGCCGAAAGGTCGGCGTGGGTGACAAAGCCATCACCTTCCTGGCGCAACACCTTGAGTGCCTTCATGGAAACCACCAGCAAGCGGCCGTCCGGAAGCCAACCCAGTCCCGAGGGCTGATCGTCGATTCGCTGTTCGATGCGTACATCGCCAGCGCCGCCCATGGACTTGATGGCGTGTTCATGGAAATCGCTGAACCAAAGTCGGCCTTCATGCCAGCGAGGACCTTCGCCAAAGAAAATGTTGTCAGCTTTAATTATTGCGTTGTTCATCTACTAGTACCTTTTTGTTGTTGCACATGCTGCAGAGACGACAGCCCACTGCCCGTGGCAAAAGGAAACTGCGTCTCTGATCCCAGCTTGGGAAGCTTCAGAATAGGGAACGTGACGCATCGATTGAATGTGCGATGCAGACATTAAATAATGAGTTATGGCCATTGCCGCGTCCCCCTCTGTTAATCGCCGGAAAGGCCATGTCAGAACATGACTTTCAACCTCACCCCGTAAACACGCGCCTCTTCGAAGTGCTGGGAGTGGGTACCCGTCAATACCGGGGTGTCAAAACTCTGGGAGAAGGCTTCTTCGTCGAAGATATTGCGCCCATAGGCCATCATCTCCCAGTACTCCCCACGCAGACCGCCGCGCAGATTTACCTTGGTATAGGCATCAACATAATCGAGGGGGTCGTTGTCGCCGGAGGAGCTGAATTCATCCCGGTAATTGACTTCGCCTCCCAGGAAGAATTCCAGTCCGCTGTTGAAAATGTGGGCATAGTCAAAGAAAGCGGTGGCGCTCCAGTCGGAGGCGTAGAGGGTCTTTTCGCCGCTTAAATCATTGCTGGTAAAGCCCTGGGGCGTTCCGCACAAGGGGTCTACATCCAGCTGGGCGGCCGTACAGGGCCCGTTCTTGAAATCATCGTAGGTAGCGTCCAGCCAGGCCCCGTTCAGGCCGAGGCGCAGATTGTCAGTGGCCTGCCACAGCATATCCACCTCAATCCCCTGCACCTTTAATTTCCCGGCGTTGGTGACGCTATACCCGACCCCCTTGAAGAGAGAGGTCTGCAGATTGTCATAGAGCGTGTAGAAGGCCGCCCAGTTGATGGTCATGCCGCCGTCAAGCAGCGCGTGCTTGCCGCCGATTTCAAAGGCATCCACTTCCTCGTCTTCAAACTCGAAATCGCCGTTGGGTACGGTAGGGTCATAGCAGGATTCGATGGGCTGGCCGGGCACGCAGGGATAGGCACCAGGACCCAGCTGGCCCGGCTCCTGGTCGTCCGCTGCGGTAAAGCCCCCACTTTTGAAGCCCTGCGAAGCACTGAAATAGAGCATGCTGTCGTCACCCACGTCCCACTGTATGTTGAGCGAGGGTATCCACTTGTCGGTGGTGCGGTCCTCGTTGAAGTTGTAGCGGTAGGTGTTGAAGCCCGTCGCATAGATATAGCCCAGGAAGAAGTTGTCGGAAGGCTTGTCCATGCCGGTCAGGTCGTCCGAGAGAAACTGGCTGCTGTTCACATCCTTGTTCTCTTCGGTATAGCGCACACCGACAGTTACCCGGAAGAAGTCCGTCAGGTTGAAGGTGCCCTGGCCAAAGATCGCGTAGGAGTCCGAATCCAGTTTGTAGTAGTGATTGCGGGCGGTCTGGTTGGCAGTGTATGCGCCATCGGTGAGCGCAGTGTACAAACTATTGACGCCTAGCAGCTGGGGCGCCAGGCCGTCCATGTTGGTATCAATGGTGAGTCGGCGATCAAATTCCAGTTCGCTCTTCTCGTAGTACACCCCGGCCACATAGTCGAAGAACTCGTCACCGGGTGAGGTAAAGCGGAACTCCTGGCTGAATTGCTCAAAGCGCTGGTCATCGTCTTTGTGGAGGAACTGCAGGGGCAGCCAGTCCACATCCACGCCGTCGATGAACTGGTATTTTGAGTAGCCGGTGATGGAGGTCAGAGTGCCGCCGCCCACATCCCAGTTCAGGTCCAGCACGTAGTTGTCGTAATTCTCGTCGTTGGAGTCGGGGTTGATGCCGATACCCATGCCGTCTTCCCGGCTGGTGCCGTAACCGTTGTCCTTGAAGGTGACAAATTCCTTCTCGCTCTCGGCCGTCAGCTCGGGGTAAAAGATGTCGGTGAGTGCATAGGCGATGTTGGCAAAGTCCGACCGGTTAGGGAAGAGGGCGTCGCGCTGCTCGGGGGGCAGATAATCAATGGCGGCAGGCGCGACACCGATGCGCTCGAACTCGGTATTGCTGTACTTGAAGTTGATATCCAGGGTGTCGGTCGGCTGCCATACCAGGGTAAAGCGGTAGGAGGTCTCGTCTATCAGGCCTTCGGGCTCATCCAGCATGGTGTTGTCTATATAGCCGTCGGTTTCGCGCTTCTTGAAGGCAAAGCGGGCGGCCAGGGTGTCGCCGATGGGGGTTTCGATGCCGCCTTCGAACTGCTTGCCGTTAAAGGACTCCAGGGATACCGCCACATCACCGGATAGCGCATCGCTGGGATCAGGGGAGCGGGAAACAATATTGACCGCACCTGCCACGGTGTTCTTGCCAAATAGCGTGCCCTGGGGGCCGCGCAACACTTCCACCCGCTCGATATCGAGGAAGCCTGCCCGATACTGGCGGCCGCGCCCCATGTAGATGCCGTCCACGTACATCCCGACCGACTGCTCGAAACCCTGGTTAGCGCCGGAGCCAACACCGCGCATATAGACTTCAGTGTTGGACGAGGCTAAGGAAATGTGCAGGTTGGGGACATAGTCCGCCAGTGCGGCCATGTTGGGAATGCCCGCCTCCTGCAGCTTGCCGCCCTGCACCGCGGAGACGGATATTGGTACATCCTGCAGGCTTTCGGCCCGCTTTTGTGCTGTTACGATGACTTCTTCGAGTTGCTGGGCGTGGCTGAGTTGTGCGGCACCGGCGAATGCAACAGCCGCAACCAGTGGTGCGCGTTGAAACAATACTGACATGTGCGATTCCTATTGATTAATTTTGTATGTGCTGCAGGGCGATATGCGCCCCTTTTGGCAAAGGGGAGTTAGGTCTTTGCCGCCAGCTTAGGAAGCTTGAGAATAGGAAATGTGAGGCGTCGACTGAATGTGCGATGCAGACAATAAACTATGAATTATGGTCAGGCTTGGCGCGGTTCTCGCGGAACTGCCGGGGAGACTCGCCACTCCAGCGCTTGAAGGCGTGGCTGAAGTTGCCGCTATAGTTGAAGCCCAATAGCTCAGCGATGTGCTCGATCGGTAAGGCGGTGTCGAGCAGATAGCTCTGCGCTACCTCGAAACGAACGCCGTCGAGAATTTCCTGAAATCGCTGGCCCTCCTCGTCCAGGCGACGACGCAAGGTGCGTGGGGATATGGCCAGTGCCTCGGCCACTTGGTCAAGACTGGGAAAACGTCCAGGATTTTTCATGATGCGGCGCCGGACATCATCCACGAAATGACTGCGCTTACCCAGCCTTGCCAGTAGTTGGTGGCATTGTTGTTCACACAGGCTTAAAGCTTCGGGATTGCTGGACGGCATCGGCAGTGCCAGGGCTTCTGGTGGAAAGCACAAGACATTGCA
>JBKDZQ010000576.1:0-2933 GCA_047971325.1 Parahaliea sp. | reverse complement strand
CCGGGGCGGCGGTAAAGACGGCCCGATAGGCATCCGGGCATGGCAAGAGCCCCGCCGCGAGCCGCGTCCGGCTACTTTTTCAGCCGTGGTAGCAGTTCAGCGATTTGTTGCCAGTCGCGTGCTTCCTGTTCGATCATTTCCACCAGCTGGGAGCCCTGCCGTTTGCTCTTGATTCCTGCGAGAACCCATCGTTCGGGATCGTTGCTGTCGCCTTCCCGCCAGCCGAAACGCAGCCCTTTTCTCTCCATCCACCGCAGGCGCTGCAGCACCCACCTGGCCGGCCTGCCGGAGGCTACCGCCATCTGCAGCAGGTTCAGGCCCTCGCTGTTGCGATAGCCAGTGTCGGGGTGGTGCTGCCAGATGGCGTCGGCGGTGGCGTCATCCAGGGCATCGGCCAGCGGCGGCCCCATGCCCGGTCCCGAATCGGGCTGCCAGCTGAAGTTGACGTTGGCGCCCGCCGCCAGCATGAGCGCGACGGCCTGGGCATCCCCGTACTCGCTGGCGTTAAGCAGGGCCGGTCCACCCATTTCCCTTTCCCAGTGGTTGGGGCCGATATCGGACCCCACGCTGTGCTGGGAATCCGCGCCATTTTGCAGCAGCAACTGCAGGCAGCGCAGGCGTTGGCGATCGCTGCGTTGTTCCAGCTGCTGGCTCAGGGGCCTGTCGACGAAATAGAGTGGCAGGTCGAAATAGCGGTAGAGAGAATCCTGGTCGACGATGAAATAGTTGAGCAGCGCCTGGTCGGCATCGTATTGCAACCATTGGGGCGTCACCTGCACATAGTTGGACAGCACCGTCGGGCTGCCGCCCAGGCGCAGATACTCCTTGAGCTCGTCATAGCTGATGCTGCGCTCGTGGATTTTTCCACTCAGTTTGCGCAGCGCCTTGCGGTTGCGCAGGCGCGCCAGGGTGCCTCCGCGATCGACGGTCTCGGCCCGTATCGGCCCGGTATCGGATGAGGCTGTTGCCGGCGCTTGCTCCGTTGCTGTGCTGGCCGTTTTTCCCTGTCCCGCCAGCGAGGTGGCGGGATCCAGGCGCCGCATCCGCTGGAGCGCTTCCACCACCTGTCGCCAACCTGTCGCCAGAGCGGGGCCGTAGTCGCCCGCTGCGTAATAGTCATGTTTCCACCGGGCCCGCAGCAGCGGGTCCTGATAGAGGAGGTCGGGGTCGTCGGAATAGCCATAGCGCAGACCCCGCTCTTCCAGCCAGCGCAGGCGCCACAGGATGGGTTCGGCTGAGGCGCTGGTGTCTCCGGTTTGCACAACCAGCCTGTCGAGCCAGAGGCGACCGTAATCCAGTCCATCGGGTACCAGACCCTCTGCCTGGTAGCTGCCAAGCAGTTTCAAGGTGGCCTCATTGGCCGCTTCGAGCACTGGCGGCCCCTGCCCGAATGTGCCCCTGTTGCTGGTGAGGGTGATATCGGCGCCGTGGGCCATCAGCAGGCGGATGGCCTCTTCATCACCCGTGCGGCTGGCAAAAATCAGCTGTTGTGCATTTTGAGACTACTCGTATCTGCTGAAGCCGTGGGCCACCTGTACCTGTGCAGTGGCCCCATTTTACAGCAGCAGGGCCAGTGAACGATATAGGTCACTCCGGTCATCCTTCTTCCAGGACGGAATTTCCGCCATCAGTGATGCCCATTCTTCCGGATAGCGGGGGTCATTGCCGGTATCCTGCGCCCTGGCCAGAAAAAGGGCCCCGTCGCCGATAAAAAAGTTCAGCAGCATCTCGTCGCGATCGGCCAGCCAGGTGACATCGGGGGCGTAGTCGCTGAGCACGTTCGGGTCACCGCCGAGCAGAAGGTCTTGCCGCAATTCTTCGTAGGTGATTTCCCGCGTGTAGATCTTCCAGCCATAAGCGGTGAGTTGCTGGCGGTTTTTCTGCCGGTCGGCTGCGCTGCCCCGTTGCAGCAGTGGAATGTCAGGCATATTCGGTAAAGCTCTGGATCTATCTTCCACGTCTGCGGCCTGTGCCAAAGGCTGTAGGCAGAGCAGGAGCAGGCCGGCTATCAGTGGTGCTGGTTTCATGGTTTCAGTCTGTCCATGTCACGGCTGGGGCGCGTCGTCAGGATTCGTTTGTCAGGAGTCATGGTGTCGTCCACTGCTGCATCCCCGTCTTCTCCGACGGCAGCAAGAGGCTGTAGATGGCTCCGCTGCTCATGCGCCGCCCGCCTCTGTCGCCTTCACCAGCTTCGCGGCCTTGGGGTCGTAGACGTAGCCGGTGATGCTGCCATCCTTGATGCGCGCGACGGCCTCGTCGATCACGAACAGCGGAACGAGAAACCATTCCTCGGGCTGCACGGGGTGGCCGAAGCGGTCGTTGATGGTGATATTCAAACGCGCGGGCGCGAACAGCCTGTGGAACAGGTTCTCCATCCGGGTGCGGTTGATGCCCGCGAGCTTGTAGCTCGCTACTACTTCGACCTTCGCCAGCAGGTAGGTGGAGTCGTGTTCGGCGTTGGCGATGCGCGTCTCTACCTTGCCGCCGGTTACGCCAATCTTGTGGATGACATCACGATGCTCGGCCACATAGGGGTTGTCGGACAGGGAGCGCAACACATAAATGGTACCGCTCTCCAGATCACCCTCTTCCAGAGAGTCGCTGAACAGGGGCCCCAGATCTGGATCGGTAATTCGACGTGCTGTTTCATCTTTGTACAAAGCACGAGCCAGGGACAGCCGCAGCAGGTTGCTTTCCGTACCATTCGAGAAAATGACGCGCAGCCGCGCATCCCTCTTCCCCTGTGGCGAGTCGAACTCTTCACCCTCCTCAGCCACATACGCCGTTTGACCGTCCAATATGAACCAATGGCCGAATGGCACTGAATTAAGCCGCAGCTCTTTTGGGATGTCCATATTTCTTGATGTTTTCACGTGCTTTTTGCCGAGTTGTCTGTAATCGTGAAAATGGCTTCGGCCGTCGTTTAACCAGCC
>JBKDZQ010000575.1:0-6784 GCA_047971325.1 Parahaliea sp. | reverse complement strand
AGGCATGTCCGGCTGTGACTGATATTTGCCCTGCATCATCAGCACGTCGGGAAAGTTGAGGCCGGCGGCCTTGATATCGATAAGCACCTGACCCTCACCCACCTCGGGTGCCGGCCAGTCGGCCTCGAGTTTCAGTTTGTCGGCCATGCCGTATTCGCTGCAGACTACTGCTTTCATGATTGCTCCCTGCAAACTCTGTGGATAAGGGTTAACCCGATATTGTGGCAACACTGCGCGCCGCCCGCCACTCTATCACGGGCGGTCGGCGCGCCACTGTCGGCTGGCGGACAGCCCGATCAGGCGACTTCAAACAGACCCGCCGCGCCCATGCCGCCACCGACGCACATGGTGATGACCACATACTTGACTCCCCGGCGCCTGCCCTCGATCAACGCATGGCCGATCATGCGCGAGCCGCTCATGCCATAGGGATGGCCGATGGAGATGGCGCCGCCGTTGACGTTCAGTTTGTCATTGTCGATGCCGAGCCGGTCGCGGCAGTACAGTACCTGCACCGCGAAGGCTTCGTTCAGCTCCCACAGGCCGATGTCATCCACCGTCAGGCCGTGCTGTTTGAGTAACTTGGGCACCGCGAATACCGGGCCGATACCCATCTCGTCCGGTTCGCAGCCGGCGACGGCGATGCCGCGGTAGATGCCCAGTGGCTCCAGGCCACGCTGCTGCGCCAGTTTGGCGTCCATCACCACCTGGGCGGAGGAGCCGTCGGAGAGCTGGGAGGCGTTGCCGGCGGTGATGGTGCCGCCCTCGATCACGGTTTTCAGGCCCGCCAGGCCCTCCGCGGTCGTGGCGCGCAGGCCCTCGTCGGCGGACACGGTCACCTCGGCCTCGGACTGCTCGCCGGTGGCCTTGTCCCAGACGATGCGCGTGCAGGTGACCGGCACCAGTTCGTCGGCATACCTGCCGGCCTCGTAGGCGGCGGCGGTGCGCTGCTGGGATTGCAGGCCGTACTCGTCCATGGCATCGCGGCTGATGTTGTAGCGCTTCGCCACGACTTCCGCGGTTTGCAGCATGGGCATGTGGATGTTCGGATGCATGGCCATCAGCTCGTCATCGACCAGCCGGTACTGATTCATATGCTCGTTCTGCACCAGGGAGATGGATTCCAGGCCACCACCGACCACCACCGACATGCCATCGTCGATGATCTGCTTGGCGGCGATGGCCACCGACATCAGGCCCGAGGAACACTGGCGGTCCACCGTCATGCCCGACACCGTTACCGGCAGGCCGGCGCGCAGGGCGATCTGGCGGGCAACGTTGGTGCCGGTGGCACCCTGCTGCAGGGCGCTGCCCATGATCACGTCGTCCACTTCCGCCGGGTCGATGCCGGCGCGACGCACCGCCTCCACCACCGACGCCGCGCCCAGCGAGGCGCCACCGAGGTTGTTGAAACCGCCGCGATAGGCCTTGCCGATCGGGGTGCGGGCGGTGGATACGATCACTGCTTCCTTCATGGTGAAACCCTCCTTAATCGAGTTTGATGCCGAGCCCGGCGGAGACAACCGTCAGCATCTTGAATGACTGGTCGAAACCGGCGCTCAGTTCGCGGGCGCCTTCGAGCTTGTTGATCTGATCCCAGTGGGCGGCGATGCCCTCCGGGCTTTGCTGGTCGGGCTCCAGCCAGACGCTCTCGGTCTCGACGATCTTGGCCACCGCAAAAGCGCCGGCACCGGCACACAGTATAGTGCGGTTGGGCGCCTCCTCGCTCGCCAGGTAGAGTACCGCGGGGGTGACCGTTTCCGGCGTCAGCAGTTCGAAGGCCTTGTCGGGAAGCAGCCCCTGGGTCATGCGGGTACCGGCGGTGGGCGCCAGGGCGTTGACGCGAATGTTGTACTTCGCCCCCTCCTGAGCCAGCGTGTTCATGGCGCCGACCACCCCCATCTTGGCTGCACCGTAGTTGGCCTGGCCGAAGTTACCGTACAGGCCACTGGACGAGGTGGTGACGACGATGCGGCCGTACTCCTGCTCACGCATGATGCCCCAGCAGGCCTTGGTGCAGTTGATGGTGCCCATCAGGTGCACATCCAGGACCAGCCGGAAGTCCTCCAGGGAGCCCTTGGCGAAGCTCTTGTCACGCAGGATGCCGGCGTTGTTTACCAGAATGTCCACCCGCCCCCACTGGTCGACAGCCTGCTTCACCATGGCTTCGACCTCGCCGTAATCGGCCACATTGGCACCATTGGCAATGGCCTCGCCACCGGCGGCCTCGATCTCGGCTACCACCGCCAGCGCCGCGTCGCTGGAAGCGCCGGTGCCGTCCTTGGCACCACCGAGGTCATTGACCACTACCCGGGCGCCGCGCCTGGCCAGCTCAATGGCGTGGCAACGCCCTAGGCCCTGTCCGGCGCCGGTCACAATGGCCACTTTGCCGTCATAGCGGATTGTCATATCGAGGTTCCTCTCGTGCTTGTCGTTGGCGGCGGCTTTTCGCGGGAGCGAACGCCCGTCACCATCGACGGTATATGTAAGGTTTGGGGTATTGCCACACTACGTGACGACAGGACCGCCTGCAGAGCCGGAATCAGCCCGCCACCACCATGGTCAGCCATTCGGCGACCAATGCCGGTGTCTCCTCGCCCTCGATCTCCACACTGATGCTCTGGGTAATCAAAAAGCGGGCCTCGTCCTTCTGCTCCACGTCGGCCACCACCATGTGCGCCCGCACCCTTTTGCCGGCGCGCACCGGCGCCAGAAAACGCACCTTGTTCAGGCCGTAGTTGATGCCCATCACCAGATTATCGGGTAATACACCGGACTCCTCGCACAGCTTCGACAGCATGGACAATGTGAGAAAACCGTGGGCGATGGTGCCGCCAAAGGGAGTCTGGGCGGCCTTTTCCTGATCGATGTGGATGAACTGGTGATCTTCGGTGCAATCGGCAAAGGTGTTGATGCGCGCCTGGTCCAGCAG
Source organism: Parahaliea sp. (assembly GCA_047971325.1). Classification (GTDB taxonomy): domain Bacteria; phylum Pseudomonadota; class Gammaproteobacteria; order Pseudomonadales; family Halieaceae; genus Parahaliea. The sequence goes on along the minus strand of JBKDZQ010000575.1, from coordinate 3,852 downwards.
CACCCAGGGGCTGGGCTCGAAGTTTCTGCCCTTCTGGTTGATCAACTCCGACTTGGGAACACGTATCGCCGCCATCTTGGATCTCCTTGCGTTGGGAACAGGGTCGGCGCGCCGGATCACCGCGGGCCGACCACGCCGCAGTACGCGCTCGGCGTCCGCCAAAAAAGGGGTTTGAACATACAGTATGAAAACTCCCCTATCAAGTATTTTTTCCCGGCGAAACAGCTGCCAGGATGCAACTCAGACCTCTTCTGCAGCGAGGAATCCACGGTGTCGACACAGATGCAGAAGATCACTCCGGCGCAGCCAGTTTCGCAACCAGGAGCTTGTCGATCCGGCGCCCGTCCATGTCGATAACTTCGATGCGCCAGTGTCCCGCCTGGATGCTTTGCCCGATCCGGGGCAGTTCAGCCAGCCGATGTACCACGAGCCCGGCCACTGTCTCGAAATCCGGATATTCCTCCAGCATGATGCCTATTCTGTCGGCGAACTCATCAACCGGCATCCACCCTGAAACCAGCAGCGAGCCGTCCTCGCGTTCGACCATCTTGGGTTCGTCGCCTTCGGTTTCGTCGAACCCGCCGGTAATCGCGCCGAGAATGTCCATCGGCGTGATGATTCCCTCGAAGTGGCCGTATTCGTCGTAGACCAACAGCATGTGTCCGGAGGTGGATTTCAAGCGCTCGATCACTTGCGTTGCAGGCAATGAGTCGTGAACCACGGGGGCTGGCAGCGCCAGCGCTGCGGGATCGAAAGGAGCATCCTCGGCCTGCAAGACGTCGCGGCTGTGCAGGATGCCGATCAGATCATCCGGCCCGCCGTCACCTAGCGGCAGTCTTGAACGACCGGATGCTCTGAACCGTTTGAGAATGGTCGCTCTGGAATCGCCGACGTTTGCCACCTCGACCTCATGGCGCGGCGTCATAAGGCCTCTCGCGGTGCGGTCGGCGGTGCGCATCACGCCCGCGATCATCTCGGTTTCGGCCTTTTCCATCACGCCGGCCCCTTCGGCCTCGGCAATGATCATACGGATTTCCTCATCGCTGACGCCACTTTCACGACGACCAGACTGACCCAGCAGCGTCAGGACAATCTTGCCCGAGCGGTCGAGCAGCCACACGAGCGGGAGGGCAGCAACCGACAGCAGCCGCATGGCCGGCGCAACGCTGGACGCCACCGCCTCGGGGTTCGACAGCGCAATCTGCTTGGGCACCAGTTCGCCGACGATTAGCGACAGGTAAGTGATCGCCACGACGACGATCCCGACACCTAGCTCGTCGGCATAGCGTTCCGCGACGCCAAGGCCCGGCAGCGCCTCTGCCAGCCGGACCCCCAGGGTCGCGCCAGAAAAGGCGCCGGATAGCACACCCACAAGTGTGATGCCAATCTGGACAGTGGACAGGAAGCGTCCCGGCTCCGCCGCCAGTTGAAGGGCGGTACGCGCGCTGCGGTCGCCACGCGCGGCCCGCGCCTGAAGCCGCGCGGGCCGCGATGAGACAATCGCCAATTCGGACATAGCCAGAATTCCATTCAGGCAGACAAGGAAAAGGAGAATTGCGATTTCGAGATACATGAAGAAACCCGTAGGAATACCGGTGACGTCAGGAAAGCGCGCCGAAAAGCACGAAGATCACAGCCTTCAGCATGGCATAGGCCACGGTGGCCGACAGGGCGAGCGCGCCAAGCCCTGTGAGGAGGCCAAGACTTGCCCACAGGCCGTCGCGTTCCAGCACCCCCAGGGCGATCAGACAAATGGCGAAAGCCGGAAGCATGTTGCCAAGTGGAATCGGCAAGGTGACGACGATGGCGAGAACGAGGGCCAGAGCACCCAGCGGCCGTTCGGCGCGATGCGAGACCAACCATGTCCAGCGCGGCTGCAGCATCCGTTCCGCCCGCCGAAGAAATGGCAGGACCCGCTCGACCGTTGCGGCAAAACCTGGTCGCGGCACACCTCTGGCCGCGATCAGCTTCGGGAGCCACGGGATACGTGCCAGCATCATCTGCGAAGTAAGATAGAGCAGTGGCAGGCCGAGGATCGCCGACAACCCCGGAGCCGGAAAGACGTTCGGGAACGCGAACAGGAAGATCAAAGCCGCCCGGGCGCGGCCTTCGATCTGCTGCTGCAGGTCGGCCACGGTAATATCGCTGCGACTGTTATCCGCTGCGATTTCGATCAGTATCTCGGAGAGGCGTTTGCGCGGCGGGCGTCCGGCCCGCCTACTTCGCGGCTCGTCTTCGGAGTTGTCGTCAGTGTTGCCCTGGCCGCTGTCAACGAGAGGCTGTTGCGAGGGTGGAGAATTGTTTTCCATGATCGCTTTCTGAGTGATCTGCGCAATATAGCGGTCACCAGTGGCCATCACAAGGGGGTAATTGTGGGCAATGTGTGGGCTTTCTGAACATCAGCAGGCGCCCGCCGGCTGGCGGGCGCCCCCGCGCCGTCAGCCGTCCCGGAAGGTGGCGTTGAGCGGCGCGGCGCTGGCCGCCCCATCCGTGTAGGTCTTCAGTTCGTTGCGCCCCACCACCATACGGTGCACCTCATCGGGCCCGTCCGCCAGGCGCAGGGTGCGCTGGGCCATGTACATGTACGCCAGCGGGGTATCCTGGGAGATACCCAGCGCCCCGAACATCTGGATGGCCTGGTCGACAATGCGGATCGATACATTGGGCACGGCGGTCTTGATCATGGAAATCCATACCCGCGCCTCTTTCGGATCCACGTTGTCCATCATCCAGGCGGTCTTGAGGGTCAACAGGCGCACCATTTCGATATCCATGCGGGCATTGGCGATGATGTCGACATTGCCGCCCAGGCGCGCCAGGGGCTTGCCGAAGGCGGTGCGCGACACCGCGCGCTCACACAGCAGTTTGAGGGCCTTTTCCGCCGCGCCGATGGCGCGCATACAGTGGTGGATACGGCCCGGGCCCAGGCGGCCCTGGGAAATCTCGAAGCCGCGGCCAGGGCCGAGGATGATGTTGTCCTTCGGCACCCGCACATTGGTGTAGCGCTGGTGCATGTGGCCGTGGGGGGCGTCATCCATGGAGAACACCTGCATGGCCCGCAGGTTTTCCACCCCGGGGGTGTTCATGGGCACCAGAATCTGGCTCTGCTGCAGGTGCTTGGGGGCCTCCGGGTCGGTCTTGACCATCACGATCATGATCTTGCAGCGGGGGTCGCCGGCACCGGAAATGTAGTGTTTCTCGCCATTGATGACCCACTCGTCACCCTCCAGCACCGCGGTGGTGGAAATATTGGTGGCGTCGGAGGAAGCCACCCCCGGCTCAGTCATGGCGTAGGCGGAGCGGATTTCACCGTTCAGCAAGGGCTTCAGCCACTGCGCCTTTTGCGCCTCGCTGCCGTACTTGTGCAACACCTCCATATTGCCGGTGTCGGGCGCCGCGCAGTTGAATACCTCCGCGCCGATATGGGACTTGCCCATCTCCTCGGCCAGATAGGCATATTCCACCGTGGTGAGCCCGGAGCCCTCGGGGCCGCTGGTAAGGAAGAAGTTCCACAGGCCGGCGGATTTGGCCTTGGCTTTCAGCCCTTCGATGATCTCGGTCTGGCGCGGCGTGAACTGCCAGCGGTCCCCCTTGGCAACCTCGGCCAGGTACTCGTCATCCAGCGGCATGACCTCCTCGGCGATGAAAGCTTTGACCTGCGCCAATAGCGGGGCCAGTTTCGGGCTGATTCCCAAATCCATTGTTGTTCTCCTATGTTGTTATGACACCCGGGGGCCGCCTGGATGCGGCTCCCGGCTCGAATCAAAAACCGCCCAGGCAGGCAAAGCGGTCAAGGTGATAGTTATAGTCACCAAAGGTGTGCTGCGCCACCCTGGCGCGCTTGAGGAAAAA